>JAVWUR010000086.1:0-9684 GCA_036667055.1 Oscillospiraceae bacterium | reverse complement strand
ACAGCACAGATATTGCCGCACACGCCGCACTCAACACAGCGTCGGGGGTTTATGGTGTGTGGCTGCTTTAAATTTCCGCTTATTCCATTGACGGGACAATTTTTGGCGCATAGGGTGCATCCCACACAGGAACTTGTGATAGTATAGCTCATAGGCAACCTCCGAATTACTCTTTGTTTGCTAATTGACATAAATATAACTAATAATACTCGCCATAATCGGCTAAAATTTGTAGCATGTTACAATATAATAATAACGCTATTGGGGGAAATAAGCAAGTGAAATCAAATGTTATCTTTATAACGAGCGATATATTATAGTTACGTCCTAAACTATAAATAAAAACAAATGGAATATATAGCGGTATATGGGTAATAGGAATGTTAATTGTGTACAAAATTAACAAACTTTTTTTGCCGTTATTGCTGAAAAAGATTAAATTTATTAGAAAATTATTGACAATTGCCCAGTAAAAAGGTAAAGTATTATTATAGATAGTTTAGCACTAAACTATAAAACAAAAATTATAAAATAACTGTCAAAGGAAATGAGATTATGAAACCATTAATAGGAATTACAATGAACTATGTACCGAATGAGTCGGTAGGCTTGACAAATGGCATAGGCACAAGACAGCAAAAATGGGACTTGCTTGCAGAGGATTACATAACAGCGGTGGAGAGAGCAGGCGGTATGCCGGTGCTTTTGCCAATCTGCGAGATGTACAGAAATGACGGAGAAATTTTGAGCAAGCTGGACGGCATTTTGTTTTCCGGTGGTGATGATGTAAACCCAATGTATTACAATGAGCCTTGCGATGTAGCAACCGGTTTAATCTGTCCCGAGCGTGACGAGCAGGAGCTGTTCTTGATTAAAAAGGCACTTAAAGAAACGGATATGCCGGTATTCTGCATCTGCCGTGGCATACAGCTTTTCAATGTTGCCGCAGGCGGCAGCTTGTACCAAGGTATGGACCCTGCAACTATGGGCAGCCACTTGATAGGTATGCAGCCAATGAGAATTTTAACCCATCCGGTTGAAGTTAAAGAAGGCTCTATGCTAGAAAAAATCGTGGGCAAAAACCCAAGCGTAAACTCCTTCCACCACCAGTGCATTAAAGCATTGGGCGAGGGCATAGAGTGCGTTGCAAAGGACCCACACGGTGTTGTTGAAGCGATAGAAATGCCGGCAAGAAAAGCCTTTACACTAGGCGTTCAGTGGCATCCGGAAGGGCTTGTAAAGGATTTTGAGACTCATCAAAACCTTTTCAACGCTTTTGTAAAAGCCGCAACAAAATAATAAATCCATAAAAAAAGTTTGAGTGCGACAGTTTATGCCGCACTCAATTTTTATTGTGTATGAGGTGTTGATTTTTTCACAGGTGATAAGCACTACGTTAAAAAATATTGTATTTTTTGTAAATTTTGGCAATAAGCTGTTGACGTTTATGGTTTTGCTTGTCATAATGTATGAGGTATAAGTAACTTTAAAATAGTATGCCCATAGATAGAGGTAATAACAACATGACAAGTACAGAGCTGACAAAGCAAATTATGACACAAAAACACTCGGCAACAATAGCTCATGAGCAATATCTTTCCAAGCTGCGTGAGTATATGCCGGGGAGTAATTTATATATGCGAGAGGTGCATTTTGTGGCGGCGGCGTCCCCACAAAGGCCGGTGATGATAGCTGATATAGCCCAGACCCTGTCGGTGACCCAAGGGGCAGTGTCCCAGATAGCCACCCGATTGGAAAAAAAGGGCTACATAAAAAGAACCCGTGCCAAGGAGGATAAAAGGCAAATTTATGTGGAGCTTACAGCGTCGGGCAAGGAGCTTTACAAGCACCATCAAAGGTTTGATGAAGAAAGCATAGAAAAGGTATGCGATGTTTTTTCTCAGCACTTTACCGACCAAGAGCTAGAGAAAATTATTGAGTATGAAAAGCTATGCTGCCAAATTTTTACCGACAATGTTGAAAAAATACAGTAGAATATATTTAAAGTTAAGAGGGCAGGCACCGTTTGGTGTCTGCTCTTTTTTGCAATTGTCAAGGATTAGTCAAGATGAACAAAGAGCCTGTTCATATTTTAGACATAAGATAGAAAAAGTTTAGAAACTATTGACAAGAAAAACAAAAATGGATATTATTGTTTTAGGTGCTAAAGAGAAATGGCACCTAAAAATTTAAGCATATAGTTTAGCACCTAAACCAAATTGGAGGGTTAGTATGAAATATAATTTTGACAGAGAAGTGGATAGAGTTTCCACCAACGATTTAAAATGGAACCGGAGCGCAGTGGAGGCACAGTTGCACTGCAAGATTATGGAAAATATGGTGCCAATGTGGATAGCAGATACAGATTTTGCCTGTCCTCCCGTGATAGTCGAGGCGATAAAAGCTAGAGCGGAAAAGGAAATATACGGATATTGCACCCCCTTTCAAAGCTTTTACAGCGCCGTGATGTTTTGGAATAAAAAGCGGTTCGGATTGGAATTAGATCCACAGGAAATTTTAATTTCCCCAAGCGTTGTCGCCTCCATAAATGTAGCGATAAGAACCTTTAGCCAAGAGGGTGATGGGGTTATAATTCAAACTCCGGTATATGACCCATTTTCCAGCATTGTAAAAAACAGCGGCAGACAGGTTGTGACAAATCAGCTGCTGTGCACAAAGGGCAGATACGAGATGAACCTTGCCGAGCTGGAAATGTTAGCTCAAAAACCGGAAAATAAAGTCATGATTTTATGTTCCCCCCACAACCCTGTAGGCAGAGTGTGGACAAAGGAAGAGCTTATAGCAGTGGCAGACATCTGCGGCAAAAATGGCGTTATGCTTGTAAGCGATGAGATACACAGCGACATAGTGTTTAACAATGCCCCCCATTACCCTTTGTTGGGGCTTAAAAAAGAATATTCAAAGTTTGTTATTCAACTGGGTGCGCCGGGGAAAACCTTTAATATAGCAGGACTAAAGTGCAGCATGGCATATATAAAAGATGAGGAGGTAAGAAAGAAGTTTGCGAATACACAGATTGCTATGTCACTTGATGTGAAGAACACATTTGGGATAGAGGGGGTCATAGCGGCATACACCCTTGAGGGGGAGGAATGGATGAGCCAAGAGCTTGAGTATATGCAGGGCAACGTGGAATATGTTATGGATTTTGTAAAAACTCAAATGCCAGACGTTTCAATGGCACCGCCACAGGGCACATTCTTATGCTGGCTTGACCTATCAAGGCTGGGACTTTCCGATGAGGAAATTATGAAAAAAGTAGTGCTGGAGGCAGGAGTAATCTGCGTTCCGGGGCCATGGTTTGGAAAGGGAGGGGAGCAGCATCTCCGATTAAATATTGGCTGCACACGGAAAAATTTAACAGCGGCAATGGAGAGAATAAGAGATAGCTTGTACGCAAAGTAATGGCAAGGCAAAGCAAATTAACAGCACATGGACAACTCAATAGCAAAGCAAAAGGATTGGAAAACCAAAAAATATTTTAGAAAGAGGTGTAGAAATGATTTCAAACGAAAAGATTTTGGCGGGGCTGGACAAGTCTGCAAAAAAAGCTCAAGTATGTAAAAAATGGTTTCACGAAAACCCGGAGCTGAGCCTCAAAGAGGAAAAGACAAGCGAAAAAATTCTCGAAATTGTAAAAAGCTATAACCTGCCCTACGAAATGGTGGGGGACTATGGAATTATAGCAAGGCTAGAGGGGAAAAATTCGGCCAAAACCGTGATGCTCAGAGCGGATATTGATGCACTGCCGGTGAAGGAATCCCCGGATAATTTAAAGGTGAAAAAGCTTGCAGTGTCTAAAAACGAAGGAGTGTCCCACGCTTGCGGCCATGATGCACATATTGCTATTTTGCTAGGGGCAATGGATGAATTGTGCAGCGTGAAGGACGAAATAAACGGCACGGTGCTGTTTGTGTTTGAGCAAGCGGAGGAGACGGGCAGCGGAATTATGCCAATGCTGAAAGCTCTAAGCAAATACAAGATTGACACCTGCTATGGAACTCACGTTTATGCAGGGCTAAAGGCGGGGAAGATAAGCTTGCAGCCGGGCAAAAGAATGGCGGCGATAACCTCCTTTGAAATTCAAATCAATGGCAAGGGCGGTCACGTTTCAAGACCCGACCTTACCATCAATCCCTTGATGTGTGCGGCAAACATACTTGTAAACATCAACAACATTTGGACAAATGAGGTTGACCCAACAAAGACAGTGACAATGGGTATGGCAACCATGCACTGCGGCGAGAAATCCAACGTAATAGCAGACTACGCAACCTTTGGCGGCTCTATGAGATACTACGATGTGCAGGAGGGCAAAAAAGCCTTTGAATCGCTAAAAAGAGTTTGTGAATGTGTTGCACAGGCACATAGATGCACGGTGGAATACAAGAGAATTTTTGAAGCACCCTACATTGTAAATAATGATGAGCAGCGCTCTAAGGTTGCCATTGATGGGCTGACAAGCTTATTGGGCAGCGAGGTTATAGGAGAGTGCCCACCATGGTTTGCAACGGAGAGTATGTCACTGTATCTTGCAAAATATCCCGGTGTTTTTGCGTTTTTGGGCATTGAGGATGTGGAAAATGGCTTTGGCGCCGGACACCACACAAAGGAATTTGATATGTCGGATGACGTGCTGAAATTGGGCGTTGCCGCCTGCGTAAAATACACAGTTGACAGCTTATAGAAAATTAAATTAATAAAAATATAGGAGAAAAATTATGAACGCTTCCTTTATAATTGGTTTTGCAGTAGTCGTAGTTATTATGTACCTTGGCGATATAGTTTCAATAAAATCAAAGGGCAAAATCCCATCATTGCTGGTTGTAGCACTCTGCTTTTTGGCGGGCTACTGGACAATTTTCCCAAAAGATATTCTCGATGTGTCCCTTATAAACTCTGTTAAACAGATTACAATGCTACTAATTCTCATACAAGTCGGAGCAATGTTTGACTTAAAACAGCTAAAAAAAGAGTGGCGTGTTGTGGCAACCACAATGGCAGCTATAGTGGGTATCTTGGTTGTTGCAGGCGTTGTGGGAAGCCTAGTGTTTGGCAGAGATGCAGCCATCGTTGCAATACCTCCACTGACAGGCGGCGGAATGGCAACAATAATCATGAGCGACGCCGCAGAGGCAAAAGGACTGTCGGAGCTTGCAATGATGGCGACAATTGTGTACATAATGCAGGGCTTTGTAGGCTTTCCCCTCACAACATTTTTCCTGCGCAAGGAGGGTGTAACCCTTGTTGATAATTTCAGAAACAACAGTGCAACATTAGCGGCAACTGCCAAAAAAGAAGCTGTAGCTCAGACGGCAACAAGCAAAAAGAAGTTCATAGACAAAGTGCCGGACGAGTACAAAACCACAGCATACTATCTTGCTAAAATGTCACTGGTAGCGCTGGTTGTAGGCATAATCAATATGTACACCGGAAAATATGTCAACATCTCAATAATCATGATAGCCGCCGGCGTTTTGGTAAATCACTTTGGATTTATGGAAAAAGACCCGCTTAAAAAAGCTAACTCCATGGGCATACTTATGCTGGCACTAACCGCCTCATTTATGAGATATTTTGCAGACTCAACCCCAAAACAGGTGCTCTCTCTTATAATTCCTGTAGCCTCATTCCTAGCACTTGGAACGATAGGCATTATGCTGTTCAGCATACCGGTAGGCAAAAAATGCGGCTACTCCAAAAACCTATCAATAGCCATTGGGCTAAACTGCTTCTTGGGCTTTCCACACAACTTTGTAATCACCAATGAGGTGGTGCGTTCCGTGACAAAAACACCGGAAGAAGCAGAGTACGTGACCGGAATATTAATGCCAAAAATGATAATAGGCAGCGTTGTGTCCGTGTCGGTGGTTTCCGCACTGGTAGCAGGCTTGCTTGCACCATTCCTAGTATAAAATAAAAAGTTTGAACACCAAAAAAATCAGCCCCTTGAAAGGGCGGCTGAAATAGACTAAAAAACACCCCGAGTTTTCCCAATGGAAAGCTCGGGGTGTTTGTATATTTAGTTGCAAATTCCATAGAAAACGCAGGCGTTTGCTTGTGATAAATCGCATCTTGGGTACAGAGTGTGGACAATAGTATTGATTATGTGAATTTATAATGTTAATATGTATTATAAACGATAACCTACAATATGGAGGTAGTGAAATGAATTATCATTCCTTTAAAAACCAGCTAAACAATTGTTGTACAGAATTTGAACTTGCTAAATTAATGTATGATATTATTGAAGACTCTATTAATGATGAAAATTTTAATGTAAAATTATTACCCAAAATGACAAAAGAGCTTGTTGAGAAAAACTTAAACCCAACAGTTATAGTAGATGAAGAAGTTTGCTTTTTTACTATAATGTACGGCAGTACAGAATATCACTTGGAAGCAGCAAAAATAATTTTTCAAAAAGTGGCGACTATTACAACTATAGAAGAAAATGAAGGGTTAAAAAATTTTTATGAATTTTTATGCCAAAAATTAGAATTTGATTGTTGGAATGTTGACAATGTTGTAAAAACATTCTTATTGGCAAATGCGTATTTTGGACAAGATGAATATTTAGTATTAAGCAAAAATTTATACACCGAAATGTTTGATGATGATTTTCTCTATACATCAAACAATAGGGAATTGACAAATCTTGAACTGACAACAGAAATATTTAAGGATATACATAGATTTGATTATTGTGTAGAGATGCTCGAACAAGAAATTTTTTTATGTGGCTGTTGGAGTCTGCATATTTTTGATAAAGCATCAAAAATAGAGGTTGCGGTGTATCATTAGAGTTAGATTTGAAATCGTTTTACAAATATAAAAATGGTTATGTGGGGCTTTTAGTTATTCAGCAGACATTATATAGAGAGGAAAAAAAGTTGAGCCGTGACGCTCAACTTTTTTTGCCATTAAATATTATTCTTTTTCCTTTTTCTTTTTTACTATAAAGATGATTGTTATCATTCCTACTACAATCAAAGCTACAAATACAATCAGTCCGATGGAAACAGGCTTATTCACATTTGTTTCCGGCTGCACAATCGTGTTTGGCTTTTTATCCTTATTTTCAGTGTTACTTGGCGTTACCTTATCTTCTGACATTAACTTTGTGTCACTGGCTAAATAATCGGAACAGTGGGTAATTGTAAATTCAATATTACCATTTTCATCTACAACAGCGTCCCCTAAATATTCAAGACTTTTTGTTTTGTCGTTATAATAATAAAGGTGCTTTGTTTTACCTGCGTTCTCTTTGCCTACGTTCAATTGTATGGTTGCGGGGCCAGGCAAATCGCCGTGATAGTTGAAATAAATATTGATAACATCTGCATCACCTGTCAGATTTGAAATTTCATCTTTATTTGGACTTTCAAAGCTGATAGTTGCATCAAAGCTTGTGCCATTTATGGCGTTGGGATCGGTGATTGTATCTCCGCTAAAGGACCATGAATATCCCTCACCCTTTAAGACAAGCTCTTTATCTGGATTTTCACTTAAAATTTCAAAGGCTTTGGGGCTGAGTAAAGCTTTTTCTGTTACATTAATCTCAACTTCGGCATCAGATGAATTTTTAAATTTGTTTTCAATTTCCACTGCACCTGTTAAATTGTTTGCTGTCGGCGGCGCTTTTGCAATTGTAGGCTTGGTTGCGTTTGTAGGCGTTGGCGTCGGTGTGGCTGGAGTGGAATTATCCGGTGTGGTGTTGCCACTATTTGAGCCGCTTGAATCATCAACTGTAAACACATTTGCTGTTGCAATAATATATTCCGAGCAATGGTCAACGGTAACAATATAGTAAACTTCTCCGTCGATGGTTTGCTCTTTTACATCAACAATTTTTGCTTGTTCAACTTTTCCTGTTGTCTTATTAATGTAGTATAATTGCAGATTTTCTTTTGTAATGCTATTTGTTTTTAAAACTTTAACAGTTGCATATCCTGGCAGCGAGCCATCGTGGGTAAAGTTTACATATTGAAGGATTTCCCCTTTGTTCGCTATGCTTTTATCAATGATATCTTGAGCAGATGGAGAAAGCGTATTCTTCACCTCCAAGTTCATTGTTTGCGGCAAGGTTTCCGCTAAATTTCCTGCTTCATTGTTAAAACCCCAAATGGTAGTAATTTTAGTTTTCTTGTTCGCCACATCGGTTAGCTCCGTCACAGGGATAGAAATTTCTGTGCCCTCATTGCCTGTTTGCTTCATTTCTTTAAAAATATTGCTGTCAAAAACAGAGGCAGAGTTTAAAGTTCTATCAACAGGTATGGTTAGGCTCTTTGTAATCGCTCTCTTACCTTCTGTTTTCGCACCGGCAATGTCAGCCGAAAGAATAGTCATTTCGCTGTTTATATAATAAGGGGAATAATAAACCTTGGCTATTTTGCCGCTAGCTGTTTGTATAACAGGTTTTCTTACAGCACTTTGACCTTGGAAATAGTTTTGCGTGGAAACAATATTGTTATAATCAGTGTTTACATAAAAATCCGTTGTGTTGTTAACAAATTTATTAAGGTGTGTTCTACATTCCGTAGGGTTTGCCGCGGCATAATTGATTGCAACGCCATTATTCTCAAATGTGCTGGTTCTAATATCAATTCTGCCTGCCATAGCGTCTATGGCGGTAGTGTTGTTTTTAAATACGGCATCGGATACGATCAATGCCCAACTAAAAGTCGTTTGTCTGAGACCTACCTTACAATCTTGTACCGTAACACCACTTGCATATCCGTTGAAACCCTTTGGGTCAATGCCATCTCTCTTCTTGGTTCTGCCGTCAATAATAATGCCCGAAATTGGTGCGGAGTTAGACAACCCTAAAGTGATAATTGCATTTGTGTTGGTTTCATTTTCGCCATTGATAGTAACAGTCGCACTTTTTTCGGCAACTATGGAAATGTTTCTATTGTGCAACAAGTCCATTGAATAAGTGCCAGCTTTCATGATGATTTTGCCGCTGGTTAAGCGGTTGTATGCACTTTTAAACTCAGTCACATTGGAAACAACACATTCTCCTGCCGGAGCAGGTTTACCTACGCAGGTTATCCCACCGTAATAATTGTATTGTGTGCCCTTTGTATCTTTAAAGCTAACCAAAATTTCTGCGGCTTGCACCTTGGTACTGTCAACAATTTCAAGCTCATAACCAATTGCATTTTCACCGCTTGGCGTTTCTTCTAAAAAGCCTTTTACTTTGATAAAAGCATTGTTACTGCTTTGCACATTAAAAGTTGAAATGTCAATTTCATCATATAACGCAAAATCATACTTTACAGGGTCACCGGATTTTTTTGTTAAGTAGACCTTTGTTGGGTCACCGATGTCTTTTGGATCGCCAAAGTATCCACCACCCACAAACATTGTTACATTATTATTATAAAATGCCCTCATAGAGCCTTCACTGACGGAGGTTGGAACAGTTGTAAAAGCATATGCACCTTGCATTGGACCGCTTGTTTTTGTAAATTCTACACTTTTCACAAAATTGCCGTCTTTATCATTAATATTAATAAATCCTAATATTGTAGATGCCCTTACAGCTTTATCGGTTAAAGACAAGCGTACAACCGTTATTCCATTAACAACAACAGTGTCAAAGCTTACAAATGGGGATATATCCATGTATTGATTTGTTAAAGTAAACGTATAACCATC
>JAVWUR010000085.1:0-9832 GCA_036667055.1 Oscillospiraceae bacterium | reverse complement strand
TTGTATGCCAACGCTGTGCCACCCCACGGCGATAGCCCTCCACCTCTGTGAGTGCCACCCCACAGCGATAGCCCTCCGCCTCTGTGAGTGCCCCCCACAGCTATAAGCCTACCGCCCACAAAAAAATGGCAAAAAAAACAGCACTCTTTCGAGTGCTGTTGATTAGAAAAAATTATTCGCCTTTTTCTGCTGCGAAGCATTCGCTGCAAAGTACTGGACGGTCTTCTCTTGGTTTGAAAGGAACTCTTGCTTCTTTGCCGCAGCTAGCACATGTAGCTGTGAAGAATTCTCTTTGGCCACGAGTCTGATTCTTTCTTGAATCACGGCAGTTTTTACATCTTTGTGGCTCGTTCTCGAAACCTCTTGATGCATAAAATTCTTGCTCGCCTGCTGTAAATGTGAATTCTTGTCCGCAATCTTTGCAGATTAATGTTTTGTCTTGATACATTGGTATCTCTCCTTAAAAAAATGTGAAGTTGCCCTTAAAGAATTAAACCAATGCTTTTGCTAGTGCAGCGCTTTGTTTTAAGTTATCGGGGCATATATAATAAAGACCTAGTGTCCTTATTTACGGAGTTTTTTGTGAATTCTCTGAACCGCATTGTTGATTGATTTTTCGTCCTTGCCTGTCATCTGTGCAATCTCTAAATAAGAATATTGCATGGTGTACAGATTAAATACTAAAAATTCAAATTTCGACAACTTTTCTTTTGCGGTGGAGATAAATTCCCTGTTTTGCTCTTTTATCAGCATATCCGTTTCGGGATTGTTAAGCCACATATCTTCATCAAGGGGTTTTGCGTTATTTAACACTTGATGCTTTTGGCTTTGGCTGGATTTAAGAGCGGATAAAATATTATTTAATATACATTTTTTCCCATATGTGGAAAAGGATGCACCGTTGTTTTGCGAGTAACTGAGAATTGCTTTGAACAGCCCTATGTTGCCCTCCTGTACTGCATCTTCAAAATCAAATGCAGGAGTTCTGAGCTTGTATGCACAGGCTTCAATGGAGCTTTTAAATGCCTTGAAAACTATCTCAATATCTTTATGCGAGCCTTGCCTTGCAAGTATAACATTTTGCTCAATGTCCTTTTTCATACACGCACCAACACATAGAATACTTTATACTGTATATTATATAAAATAAATACGGTCTTGTCAAATACATTTTTGCATTTTGTACGAAAATATTCAAATTTCACCTAAATATCATCTCTCGTGACCATTCTTATCCATTTTCCGGAGGTAATGCGCCAAAATTCAATGAATAATTTTATAAAAACGTCACTTCTCATGGACAGGTAAATAAATTGCGGTGGTGCTTTTAGCACAAAGCCCAACAATATGCTCAATGGCACGTTGACAAACCACATTCCGCCGCCGTCCAACATAAGAGCGACCTTTGTGTCTCCGCCCCCACGCAAAACCCCTATTATATTTACAATGTCTATGGCTACTAACGGCTGAATGATAATCAATATGGTAATCATATTATATGCCGCTAATTTGGCATCGGGTGTGACATCATATATGGACAAAAATGGAACTCTTATTAAAAACACGCATAGGGAGGTTGCGAGTCCAAAGCATATGGCAACAATATTTAAGGTCTGCGCCGCTTTTTGGGCACGCTCTATATCCCCTTGTCCAATGGTTTTGCCGCATATTACCGCCGCCGCATTGGCTATTCCGAAGGTAAATACTGAGGAAAGCTGGAAAATTACCCCTACAATACTGTTTGCCGTGACAAAGGAGGAGCCTATTCTGCCGATAATCATGCTTGTGACGATGGAGCCAAGACCCCATATAAGCTCGTTACCCATAACGGGCAGTGCGTGCCTTATAAAATCGGGCACCAGCCGAAAATCAATTTTAAACATACAGTGCATTTTGTAGCCGATTTTTTTATCAATAAAGTACATATATATAAGCACGCAGGCGAACTCAAACATTCTAGCCACTGTTGTGCCCACCGCAGCCCCACGCACACCCATGGCAGGAGCGCCGAACTTGCCGAAAATGAACATATAGTTTATCAGCACGTTTACAAAAAATGACATACCGTATATTGCCGTGCTCACGTTCACCTGTTCCACCGCACGAATACTCATCATATAGCAGTTGGAAAGGCTGTAAAATATGAAACCGATAGATAATATTTTAAGGTAGCTTGCACCCGCAGCGATTACCTCCGGCTCGTGAGAGAACATAGAGAGTATCTGTGTAGGAAAGAAAAATCCGCCGATTGTAAAAACCGTTGATACTATTAAAATAGCAATCATGGATATTCTCATAAGGCGCTTTATGACATCCGTCTGTCCCTTGCCCCAGTATTGGGAGATGAGCACCGAGCCGCCGCCGGAAATGCCAAAGCCCATAATCATCAAAAGGAAAAAAGTCTGTCCCCCGAGGTTTGCCCCTGAAACCGCAATGTTACCAAGGGAGCCTAGCATTATGGAGTCCATTGCATTAACCCCTGTGCTTATCACGTTTTGCATAGCGATGGGCAGGGCGATGGAAATTACCGTTTTAAAAAAGTTCTTCTCTATTAAAAAGTATTTATTTAATTTGTTCATCATAGTATTTTATCCTCTCTTACTTGAAAACGCATAGGTTACTCGATACTTGATGTTTACTCATATGTATAATAGCTACCATAACATTATTGCCAAAATAAAGCTGTGCAAATAAAAAACCTTGCTCCAAAGAACAAGGTTTTTGGTGCCGGTGGTCGGGGTCGAACCGACACGGTATCACTACCACAGGATTTTGAGTCCAGCACGTCTGCCAATTCCATCACACCGGCTTATAGCTTTTTTATTATATATTAAACCTTTTAAAAAAGCAATAGTTTTTTTTGCAAAATCCTAAATAAATTCAATATTTAGTGATATCACACCTATTATAACCTCTGCGCCCGCTCTTTTTTGTTTACTTTATTGAGCAAAGCATATAATAAGGTTACAACTACACAAGCCACACTCAGGGCAACCCACGCCCTTTGGTAGCTTCCAAGTGCGTCATAGATGGAGGAAACTATAACCGGCCCTACCGCTGTGCCAAGGCTTGAGGCGACGCTTAGATAACCATAAATTGTGGCATAATCCTTTTTGCCAAACAGACTTTGGGTTATAATTGGATAGGAAACACTGGACAGCGCACTGCCATAGCCGGAAATTATTATACCGCCATATAGGAAAACAGGGTTTAGAGCGGCGCTATAGCCGCACATCGCCACAAAAAGCACCGCTAAGGCGCTATAGGTTGCAAATTTGACCCCTTTTTTGTCATATACCTGCCCTAGCAAAATTTTTCCCACCGCCAGAGACGCTAGGTTCAGTGCTCCGAAATTCGCCGCCTGCTTTGCGGAATAGCCCACCTCCGCCGCAAAGGGTATTGTCTGCTGAATGATAGAGCAGCTTATAGTACTAATAAAAAATGGGAAGGTAAAATACAGCCAAAAGCTGGCGCCCTTTAACGCCTGCTGTGCCGTCACACCCTGCTCCTGCTCAACTTTTGGAATATTTTCTGCACCGCCATATGGCTCTAACCCTTTTTCCGCCGGAGTGCTTTTGACAAACAATGCAACCAGTGGAACAATCGCCGCAAACATAAATATCCCTGTGAAAAGGAATGTGTTGCGCCAGCCGTAATTTTCAATAATGCTTGCCAAAACCGGACTTAACACTATTCCCCCTGCCCCACTGCCCATAAATGCAACGCCGATGGCAAACCCACGCTTATCATTGAACCAATTTGTTATGAGCATGGACGCCGGTATCATGCCAATGCACCCTGCCCCGATGCCTAAAGCTGCCGATATTATATAAAACTCCACCTTTGTATTGGCAAGAGAATAGGCGCTGTAAGCTATAGGACATACAATTGCGCCGAACATCATAACGCTTTTAAGGGAAAAGCGCTTGTATATTCTACCGGAAAAAAGCGACAGCACCATCATAGCAACACAGGTAACCGTGTTGTTTAAAGCATAATCCTTGCGCAAAAAGCCCAAATCCTCTGTGACGGGCTGCACGTACAGTCCTGTACAGTTAAATATGACACAAAAGTCAATTGCAAAAACCATAAAGCCTACAAAGACCATCAGCCAGCCGTAGTGTAATTTATTTTTATTTTTCATAATTTGAGCCGCCTCTCTTAGCTAACGATAAAATATTACCATTAATTTATTAATATTGCAACAATAAACGCAATGTTTATATTGACATTTGTGATTTGTTATTATATAATAATTTAGCAACTTGTATAGGGGTATAGTTCAATTGGTAGAGCAACGGTCTCCAAAACCGTAAGTTGTGGGTTCAAGTCCTACTGCCCCTGCCACCTTTAACAAGGTGATTAAAATTCGGCCCGGTAGTTCAGTTGGTTAGAACGCTAGCCTGTCACGCTAGAGGTCGTGGGTTCGAGCCCCATTCGGGTCGCCAAAAACATAATAAAATATTTGTGGCGAGCAAAGGAAGGGCTTTACAGCTTTAAATAAGCTTGCTGCACAATTTTATTAAATAATGTTATGCTGCTATGGCTCAGTCGGCAGAGCACGTCCTTGGTAAGGACGAGGTCACGCGTTCGAATCGCGTTAGCAGCTCCAAAATTAGGTTGGCAAATTTCAGGAATGGAATTTGTCAGCCGATTTTTTTTGTAGGGGACGATTGGGCGTAAAAACAGGCATGAATTGTTCGGTGAATTTATTGTAGGGGACGATGCCCACATCGTCCCGCATATTGAATTACCGCAATATGAATGGTTGGCAAAAAATATATAACGGACGATTGGTAAAAACAACTGTGCAATTATCCAAATTGCACACATATAATTATCGTTATTGATGAACATACAAACCGGGCGATTGGTACGGATGTATTGGGACGATTGGGGCGGATATATCGGGACGATTGGTACGGATGTATCGTAACGATTGGGGCGGATATAGCGTAACGATTGGTACGGATGTATCGGGACGATGTGGGCATCGTCCCCTACTTGAAAATGTGGGGCAAATAGCATATAATAATGTTATTGTATTTTGCAATCATTAGGAGGGTGCTAGCGTATGGCAGACGATGAAACTCTGTACCTCGAGTTTTTGAATGGTGATGAAAATTCTCTGCGTGAACTTATTGAGCGATATGGAAACAGCCTTACCTTTTATATAAATGGGTATACCCATGACATAACACAGGCGGAGGATTTAATGCTGGAAGCTTTTGCACGCATTGTGGCAAAAAAACCGCACTTTGATGAGCGTGGTTTTAAGGCTTACCTATATAAAACAGGCCGCAATTTGGCTCTGCGGTACATTGCAAAAAACTTTGCTCGAGGCACTTTTTCCTTTGACGATTTACTCTATGAGCCTAAAGGCGGTGAGCTGCCCGATGATGTTTTGCTTACAGAGGAGCGTGACAGGATTTTGCATCTGTCCATGGAAAAGATACCCGCTGATTATCGAGAGGTGCTGTATCTGCTCTATTTTGAAAACCTTAGCTACAAACAGGCGGCGGTGGTAATGCATAAAAACGAAAAGCAAATTGCCAACCTTGTCTATCGTGGCAAACAGGCACTGCGGCCGATTTTGGAGAAGGAAGGAGTTACCAATGCGCAATATTGAGGAGCGACTGAACGTTGTAAAAAAACGTGCACAGCAACTGGAGCAGCAGGAAAGGCGGAGAAATTTTTGCATTTTAAGCTTATCCTGTGCCCTTGGCTGTATTTTATTAATTGTGGGTTCTTCCCTTGCCCTGCCAACTGTTATGGCTCGTCTGCCCATGGCAGAATTTACGGATGCCGTTGGCTTTGCCAGTATATTTTCAAGCGGTAGTGCTATGGGTTATATATTAATCGCCCTGCTGGGCTTTGCGCTGGGCATCTGTCTTACAATTTTTTGCATCTATCTTCACAAAAGAATTGTGGAGGATAAAAAGAATGATTGAGATAGTTGACAACGCCGTTCAGCTTTTGGTCACCACAGGCTGTGCTGTCTGGGCGGGTGCTCTTGCCGCACGGCGAAAAAGCCAAGCTTACTTTATCCTCGCTTGTTTCTATGGAACCTTTGCATTAGGGGTGCTTTTTTGGCTGTCCTACCTTGTTATTATGACCTATACGCCCAAGATTTTTTATGTGTCCGATTTATCATGGTTTGCCAGCTTTTTGTTTTTAATGTTGCTGTCTGCCTCCCTTTCCGAGCCACAGGAACGTCTCTACAAGCCCCTCGCCCCATGGGTTGTAGCCGCACTGCCCACGGCGGCTACCATCTACTTTTTATTTTTGGGGGATATAATCGGGACACTGCTTTGGTGCCCATTGCTAATCGTCTGTACCTACCATTCAGCCAAGGGATTTCTTTATGCCCACAGCCAGCACGGGGAGCAACGGCGCAGGCAATGGATTTATCTCGCTATTTTATTCGTCATCTTTACCGAGTTTACCCTTTGGACCCTCTCTTATTTTTTCAAATCCTCCACCATCCAAAACCCCTATTTCTGGTGTGACTTTATGCTGTCGGCGAGTTTATTTATGCTTATGCCCGCCATGAAAAACGTGGTGGACTCATGATTTATATTGAAAATATTTTTGTCTGCCTTACAGCTCCTATTTTGGTGGGTGCTCTCTTCGCCGGAACACGATATCGGCGCTCACTTTTGCTGATTTCGGCGGGCTATGCCGTCTGTCTTTTGGCGGCGTACATAAACAGCTTTTTTGCCGGACTTTACAATGCGGATGTAGTTATTGCCGCTGTGGAGATTGCCCCCGTGGTAGAGGAGATAATAAAGCTGCTGCCGCTGCTGTTTTATCTGCTGATTTTCGAGCCGGAGGAAAAGGATGTTCGCATGGCGATTATCACCATCGGCGGAAGCTTTGCCACCTTTGAAAACGTCTGCTATCTCATTGAAAACGGCGCTTCTAACCTTAGCTTTATGCTCATTCGTGGCTTTGGCACAGGCGCTATGCACGTAATATGCGGTGTCATTGTTGGGTACGGTCTGCTATACGTCTGGAAACGCCCTTGGCTAAAGCTTGCAGGCACATTGGGTCTTTTGTGTGCCGCAATTACCTACCATGGTATCTACAATCTGCTTGTGAGCGCAGGCGGTGCAATTCAAACGGTGGGATATTGCTTTCCCATCTTAACGGTTGCCGTTGCCTTGGCAGCGAGCAAAATTTTCCACATTAAATATATCTAACAAATACAAGCCCTTGAAAACTGCCATTTGGTGTAGGTTTCGGGGGCTTGTTATTAAATTTAGCAGCATTTTTATAAATTGGTGAGTACTTTTTAAATTTTATGTATTATATAGTGCATAAAGTAAAATTGTAGGAGGCATTTCAATGGCTGATATAACAGATTTCCGTATGAGAGAAATTCTTCGGCGAGGAAAAAGGATGCGCCGAGTGAAGGAAAACCATCTACTCATAGGCTTATTCTGTGCTTGCACGGCACTTATGGGAGGCATTGCAAGCACTATGACAATTGTGACAGACACTATCCCCCAAAGTAGCCTTGTAGTTGGCGCTTATGGCACGGTGCTGCTTCACACCAATGCCGGTGCTTATGTGCTAGTTGGTCTGTTGGCGTTTGTGGCAGGTGTTGCAACCACAGCCCTATGTCTTCGAGCACGACATAAAAATAATGATAAAAATAAAGGGGAGCCAACAAAATGAAGAACCGATTTTTAGCGATACTTCTCACCCTATGCTTGGTGCTTAACATGGCGCCCACGGCGGTATTTGCCCAAGAATTTACCCCCTCGGGGGAGGGTAACGTCTGCTCACATCATATTCATGACGAAAGGTGCGGTTACAGAGCGCCCACGGCACAAGCTCCCTGTGACAAGCTCTGCACCGACAGTGATGGTGATGGAATAATTGACCACACGGCGGAATGTGCCTACTGTGAGGCAGTGGCGGAAAGCCCCTGTACCTTTGACGTGGCAAATTGTGAAATATGCCACCCCAAGGACAGCGGTTCCCCTTTGCCCGACACATCACCCGACACATTATCAGCCATAGCACCTGACACATCACCCAACACATTATCAGCTACAGCACCTGACACATTATCTGCCACAGCACCTGACACATTACCCACCACGGCAAATCCTACCACAGCCTCACCCACGGCTACAAAAGATGCTGTGCCACAGAGGGCGGTGAGCTTTGCTTTGAATAATGAGCCGCACTACGCCGACACATCCCTGTGGAAGGTGTATGCCGACAGCACCGCCGCAGCGCCCCTTACAGACGTTACTGCAAGCTGTGCTGCAAACACGCTCACCCTCACCCACAGTGACAATATACCGGCGGCAACCTACTATGTGACGGTCACTCAACAGGACAAAGCCGAGAGCGAGCAGCTGGCTTTAACGGTTAATGACCCAACGCCCCCTCCTGAGGAGCAGCCCCCTATTGTTGAGCAATTTTCCCTTCCACTGGGGCAAACCTACTACTTTGACCTTTCAAGCTTAGGGGGCAATCTTGGCACAGTAAATGCCAATCTGCCCGACAAAACCCTCCACTATCTGCCCTTTACCTACGTTGGCACGGTGAACGCCTACAGCCTTGGTCATGATAACCAAGGTGGAAACAGCGGCTCCTCCACCGATGCAGCTCCTAGTACACGCAGTCTCTTTCTTTCGGAATACAATGTTATAACTGACGTTTCTTGGAATAGATTAAAGGAGCCGTCCCCCTCCGGTGGAAATTTAATTTTCTCCGAAAACTATGATGAAACATACTTTTTGCGTGTCCTTTCGGGCGGAAATAATTCTTCAGCGGAAACGGGCATAGCCCCTTTAAATAATGAATGGGGACAGCTATACCTAAAGGATAGCAGCTACATTAAAAACTGTGACACCGTCCCCTCCTGGGCGCAGGACACCACAAAACAATCCTCTGACCATAGGGCGGCTCTTGGGGGCGAAGGCTCTCCTTTGTCTTGGCGCTCTGCCGCCTGTGACAGCAAGGGCGGTTGGCGCCCTGCACTGGAGGTTGACAGCTCTGCCAAGCTTGGCAGTGACGATTTAAAGGCGGTCACCTTAAACCTTGGGGTTGCTCGCCTAAATGGCAGGAGCGAAATTGCAATTGTCTGTGCAGGCGGCAGCTTTACCGCCCCTAGCGCCACAGGCTTAACTATGCCCGCAGATATGAAGCTGTTAAACTGGAAGGACAGCCAAGAAAATGTATATCTCCCCGGTGCTGCTGTGCCAAATTCCGTGCGCTCCCTAACGGCACAGCTTACCTTGGCAGATGATGATGCCAAAATAGTTGGAGATTTTATCCTGTCCACCAAAGTTAAAGAGGGGTACAGCTATGATGATACTCTTAAAGTTCTCACCATTAGTAAAGGCGGTAGCTACACAATCCGCATGAATTTTGGTGTTACCAAAACGTCTCAGCGCATTTCCATTGCAGCGGATAGCGCTGTTTATCTATTGCTAAACGGTGTTAACATTACGGCGATGGAGGGCAACAGCGCCCTCACCATTAGCGGTGAACTCGAAACCTACCTCATGGTTGCCGATGGCAGTGTGAACAGCCTCACTGGCGGCAGCCTCACAGCCAAGGGGGGCGATGGTGTGCATTACGGCGCCGGTGCGTTGAGTATTGGCGTCTTACCTGCTGTAGAAGGTTTTGACCTCCTCACCCCTAAATCCTCTGGCGGCACACTGAGCATTACAGGCGGTAACGGCTTTAGCTCTACCGCATTTGGTGGAAATGGTGGCTGCGGCATAAACGGAACGGGTTCGCTAACCTTGGGCGGAACGATAAAAATTAGGGGCGGTGACGGCGGCGGCGGCAGCGACAGCTCCGCTAA
>JAVWUR010000084.1:0-9899 GCA_036667055.1 Oscillospiraceae bacterium | reverse complement strand
AAAGATAATTATGGTTTATCGGTGATGGAGAAATAGAACGATAATATTTATGGAAAAACAGTGACTTGAGGAGATTAGATGACAGAGCGAATTAATATTATAGGCGTGCCCATTTCGGCGGTGAATATGGAAAGTGCCATGGGAGAAATTAGCGGTAATTTGGATAGGGCAAAAGAAAAATACATCTGTGCATCTAATGTACACACAACGGTTATGGCACGGGAAAACCCAAACTATTTAGAGGTGCAAAGAGACAGCTTTTTGACACTGCCCGATGGCAAGCCACTGTCTGTGGTGGGAAAAAAGCGTGGAGCAGTGGAGATGGGGCAGGTTCGTGGGCTTGACCTTATGAAAAATATATTTTCTAATTGCCAACTCAATGGTTACAAGCATTATTTTTATGGCAGCACAAAGGAAAACTTGGACACTCTTATAGAAAAATTAAAGCAAGACTACCCCACACTTAATGTTGTAGGGTACAAGCCCTCTGTCTTTAGAGAGCTAACAGAGGATGAACTGGAGAGCTTGGCGGCTGAAATAAAGAAAACAGGGGCGGATTTTTTGTGGGTGGCACTGGGCGCACCACGACAAGAGTTTTTTTGCAGCCGCATACAGGGGAAAACCGGTGCTGTGCCTGTGGGTGTGGGTGGGGCTTTCAATGTGCTGGCAGGCATTGTGCCCGATGCACCCAAGCTGATGAAAAAATTAAGCCTTGAATGGCTATACCGTTTTATTAAAGAACCAAGGCGGCTTTTTAAACGATATTTTACAACAAATTTTAAATTTATATTTTACTTATTGATGGAGAAAAAAAGATGACGTGGATTTTATTATGGTACCTTGCACAAATGTTTCTGCCGCTTGGCGACTATATTATTCCCATAACGATGGTGCTTGTTATGGGCGTGTATATATATCAGGGCGTATACAAAAAACATCTATTTACGGCGGTTAAAAGCAATGCGGTTTTAATGGCTTTTATACTTCAAGGGGGGATATGGTGCATATTGTCTCTTCGTGGCTTGGCAGGTTGGTTTGATTTAACAAGAGAGTTCGGGGTGAATATGTCCTATCTGCCAAGGCAGGCATATTACCTTTATTTTATCCCATTGTTGGCATTTGTGCCGTTTTTTAAAGCCGATAATGCAATGGAATTTGTTAAAGAGCATCGACATGATATAATGATTGCATTTTATATAATAACTATAATTCGCTCCGGCAGTGCAGAGTTGACAATATCAAATATGTTGGTGCTTTGCTTTTTGAGCCTTTTGTGCGATGGCAAGGTCAAGGCAAAGGACTGGGTGTTTATGGTGGCTATTATGCTGCTGCCAATGAGTGGATATGGCACAAGTACCATTATTATTTTAAAGGTGATATATGTGGGGCTGTTTGTGGTGTACAACAAATTGCAGTATAAAAAGCTTGTGGCAGTGCTGGCAAGCTTCACAATCCCAGTTATCTTGCTTGGCTCCTTTGCAGTGCCACAGATACCCCATATATGTGACAAAATCGCCGATGTAAATGCAAGGTGGCGGTTAGAATATTGGTTTGATAGTGCAACTGCCATAGTAGACAGCAAAGGGCTGGGAATTGGCTATGGTACTGCCTATGCAAGCACAACCTTTGCAAAGGGTAAGCAGACGAGCGAATATGAGCAAACCTGTGAAACCTGCGGCAACGTGACAGGATTTTCACAGAGCCCCTTTGACTCTAATAATGATTACACGGTAGAGCAACGTCCATATGTTGTAGCAACACACAATTCATTTGTGAGCGTAGCCTTGCGAATGGGCGTGTTGGGGCTTGCATTGTTTTGCGGTTTGCTGCTCACTATTTGGAGACGGCTAACGAAAAGCAAGTGCTCGGATATGGGGGCGATGATGTTTTTGTTTTGCGGTGTTTTGTTTACCATATCGCTGAATGTAGGGCTGGAAAGCCCCGGGTATTTCGGCGTATTTATGGTGTCGATGTGTTTGATAAGCAGTTATATATCCCAACCGAAAGTTGAAGAAAAGGAACAATAAAATGAAGTGTTCAATCGCAATGGCTACATACAATGGAGAAAAATATATAAAAGAGCAAATGATGTCGCTGATTAGCCAAAGTGTATTGGCGGATGAGGTGATTATTTCCGATGATTTTTCCACAGACAATACCGTCAAAATTGTGGAAGAATTTATTAAGGAACATCAACTGGCAAGCTGGCAGGTGGTGAAAAATGCTGAAAATGTGGGATATGCTAAAAATTTTTATAATGCACTAAAGTACACTAAAGGTGACATTGTTTTTCTATGTGACCAAGATGATGTATGGCTGCCCACAAAAATCCAGAAAATGTTAGAGACAATGGAGAAAAACCCGAAAATACGGGGGTTAAACACGTTGTATGACATCATCGACAGCGAAGGAAATGAGAGCGAAGCGGTGCTTGGATTTGTGAATAAAAATTTTGACGGAAAGCTGGTTAAAATAGAGCAGGAACAGTTTTTTAGCGACTCAAAATTACGTGGTTTTGCCGGTTGCTTTAGACGCAAATTGCTTATAGACGTGGGAATATTTGACCCAAATTTCAGCGTTGGCATTGCCCATGATATATTTCTTAACGGTATGGCGGCAGTGAGCGGAGAAAACTATCTGCTGCGAGAATGTCTTACCCATTATAGGTTTAGTGGCGAAAATGCTTCAATGCAGTATTTGAAAAATAATAAAAAAACAAAAAAAGAAAAAGCAGAATTGATAGATTGCCATTTGCAGGCGTTGTATTTCTACAAAAGCTACGCAGAAAAACATGGCATAGTGTGGGAAGTAGCGGATAAAAAGTTTAGCATTGATAGGTTTATAACCTTTGAAGAACAACGATTGAAGCTGTACGAGACAAAAAATATATTTTTATGGCTGGGACTAATTAAATTTTATCCCCAATATTGGATTATAAAACAGGGCTACAGCGAAAATATGAACTTGTTTTTACAGGCAATGCGAATTTATGGCGGAGATTTAATATACGCCCTACTGCGATAGCAAGGAGAGAAAGGACAAATTTCAATATGGTGAGTATCATTGTCCCTGTATATAATACGGAAAAAAACTTGCTGGATAGATGTGTACACAGCATAGTTTGTCAAGCCTTTAGCGACTGGGAGCTGATCCTTGTGGATGATGGCAGCACTAAAGACGTTCGGGAATATGTGGATGAATATTTAAAACTGGATGACAGAATAAGGGTGATACACCAAGAGAATAAAGGTGTATCCGGTGCACGAAACACGGGGCTGCGCCAGGCGGTGGGGGAATATATCGGATTTGTGGATGGTGATGACACTGTTTCCCAAGGGTATTTAAGGGACGCTGTGGGATATATGGAAGCCCAGAACCTTGACGTTGTGATTGGTGCAGCGGCGGTTATATCAAAAAAATCCTATGAAGAAGTTGCTATAAGCTTGCCGGAAGGGGAAAGCATCCGCATATACGACCAAGAGAAGGTAGCCTTGGTTTCTGCACAAATGCTAGAGGATTGTCATATAGATGGGGTAAGTGAGCTGGAGCGATGCCGCAACGGAGGGCCTTGCTGGAGACTGTACAAAAAAAGTGTATTATCGGGGCAAGAGTTTTGCCGTGATATTTTTCTTTTAGAGGATAAAATTTTCAATCTATATGTGTTTAATAATGCAAAACGTATAGGAATTTGCAAGGATATATGGTATAATTACTATCAATACAGCACCTCGGCAATACATCGATTTCAGCCGAATTTAGTATTAAATTGCACGGCGATTGTGGAGCGTTGCGAGAATATTTTGCCACGCTGTGCCCCTAGCCTTGTCGGTAGCATACAGCGTTTTGAGGTAGCACAGCTAAGTATGCTATTGCAAAATTTTGTGTGTCATATGGATAACAGGGTGGGGGCTTTTCAAAAGCTTAGACAAATCAGTGACATTACAAGCAGTGTGGTGTGGAAAGAGACATTCAAAAAAATGCAGTGCGATGGGATGAGCCGCAAAAAAAGGTTTCTTCGATATGCACTGCTTCATCGCTACAATGCACTGCTTTTTATAGCAACAAGGTTGTTTCAACTTAAAACTATGATAGTGAAATGAGGAGATTAATTGCCATTTTTTAGTATAATTATACCGGTATATAATGTTGAAAATTACTTGCGATACTGTATGGAAAGCATTTTATCCCAACAATTCACCGATTACGAGGTTATATTGGTGGATGATGGTTCAACCGATAAAAGCGGTGGAATGTGTGATGAATACGCAGCACAGGACAGCAGGGTTAGGGCGATACATCAGCAGAATAAAGGGCTTGGCGGGGCACGGAACACCGGAATTCTCAACGCACAGGGAGAATGGATATTATTTCTTGACAGTGATGACAGTATGCCCAAAAGCACATTGGAAAATTGGAAAGCTTCAATGTCGCAAAATAAACAGGCAGAGGTAATAGCGGCAAGGTGCCTGTTTCAAGATGAAGATAATAATGTTTATTATGACGAAAAAGCTTTTAAAAGGCAGTTTGTATCGGGAAAGTGCGAGACACAGGCATTACAGGAGGCTATCAAGCGGTATGATGAATCTTCCGGCTGGGCGGTGTGGAAGCTTGGGGTAAAGCGGCAGACAATATTGGAAAATCAGATTTTTTTTAAAGAGGACATCCGCCACGCAGAGGACTTATATTGGATATTCAAACTGTTTATGTCGGTAGAGGATATATATTTTGAGGATATATATGTATTTGCGTATAGAGTAAATCGTGGTGGCAATTTATCGGGGAACACCTTTGGGATGATGCAGGGCGTTTTAGCTACAATCAAGTGCTTTGAAAAAGAATTTGGAGACGGTGAACTTACAGAAAACCAGAGATTTGTGCTGGCGTTTTTGACGAATATGTTTTTTTATAATGTTATCAGGACGCAAAATTTACCGGCGGAACAGGCTAAGGCAAGGGAAAAAATGGTGAATGACAATAGATATATCGCAAGGTATATAGATAAAAGCATTTCATCAAAAAACCAAAGAATATTTATAATGATATTAAGCATAACTGGTGTTTACACAGCGGATATGGTAATAAATGTATTTAAAGGGAAACCAAATAAATGATTAAAAAGATAATTAAAAAATTTGCAACAAAAAATGAGTGCACAGCGTTATTAGGTGATAATATTGCATACTATTATTTTACCAACCACTTTATAAAAAATGGTAGGAAAAATATGATAGAGTACTTACCAGATGAGATAATCCACCCAGCGGTATTTTTAATTTCCACGCCTACCTATCAGAACATAGGCGATCATGCATTATCTATCGCGGAATTACAGTTTTTGGAAAAGCATTGGAATGGGTTAGTGTACGAAATTACGCTTGACCAATTACGCGATGATTACAAAAAATTGCACACATTGGTAAATGAAAGTGATATAATATGTATTCAAGCGGGCGGTAATATGGGAACTGAATATTTAGAGGCTGAGGTTATTCGCAGAAAGGTAATTGCGGATTTTCCAGAGAACAAGATTGTATCTTTTCCTCAAACTATTTTTTATGGCGAAAAAGCAATTTCTAGAATTCTGCTTATGCGGTCTAAAAAATCATATAATAAGCATAAAAGCTTGTATCTGTTTGCAAGAGAAGAAAAATCGTACAATCTGATGAAGCAAATTTATTCAAAAGCAAATGTGTTATTCGCTCCAGATATAGTATTACAGGCTAAATTTGAAAGTAATGCAGAGACAGTAAGGCAAGAAAGCGTTTTGCTTTGTTTAAGAGGCGACTGCGAAAGCGTAGTTGGAGAAAACAAAAAAAATGAAATAAGCAACTTCATAACCCAATTGGGGTACGGGGTTAATACAACGGATATGTCGGCGCCTGAGGCGGTATGCCAAGACAAAAGAGAAGTGACAATAGTTAATAAGCTTAATGAATTTATGGCAAACAGATTGGTAATAACGGATAGAATACACGGGATGATATTTGCAGCATTGGCGGGGGTTCCATGTATTGCAATATCTAATTATAATCATAAGGTTGAAGAGGAATGGAAAATAATTAATAGAAATTATAAAGGCATATTATTTTTGAAAAACATTGAAGATATGAATATTTTATTTACAGGCATAGAAAATATAATGGCAAAAAAATCAATGAAAGATCTAAAACCATATAGTGTTAATGAGAGCGAATTCAATCTACTTATAAAGATGTTCGAAACAGGTGAAAAATGATATTTATTAAAGTCCAAGGTGGACTAGGTAATCAAATATCTCAATATGCCTGTTCAAGATTAATGAAACATATGTACCCAACACAAGAAATAAGGCTTGATTTGTCTTGGTTTGATATGGTAAATATACAAAAAGGGTTTGAGCTAGACAAGGTGTTCAATAAAAACACCTTGAAATTTCAAGTAGCTAAAGATAGCGAAATTTTAAAACTAAAAAAACAAATAGCTATCCACAAGGTAAAAGCACCATTTATAGTTAAAGCAGTAAACTACGCACTGCGAAAATGCCTAAAAAGAAAATCCGTTAAAGTTCAAACTATAGAAAGCGGATACCCAGTAGATAAATGGTTTGACAAGCTAGACACAACAAAAAGCTATTACTTAGATGGATTTTGGCATAATTGCGACTATAGCGATATAATGGAAACGCTTAGGCGAGAGCTTGAGTATGTTGTTGTGAATCAAGAATTAAACAAGGCACTTTTAAAAAAGGTAAGCAACACAAATTCTGTAAGCGTACACATACGTAAAGGTGATTACAAAGCCCTCGGAGCAGACATTGTTACAACTAGCTTTTATAAAGCGGCAATAGAGTTAATAAATGACAAAGTAGAAAATACAGAGTTTTTTGCTTTTTCTGATGACCTAGAAGACACAAAACAGATATTTAAAGATGTCGGTGTTAATAACTACACCTTAGTAGATGCTAACCGTGGCGAAAGCAGCTATATGGATATGTATTTAATGCAACACTGCAAGCATAACATTATAGCCAACTCAACATTTAGCTACTGGGCGGCACAGCTAAACGACAACCCTGATAAAATAGTAATACGCCCGAAAATGCAAACGGCAGAAAGAAAAACGTGGGAAGTTTTCGGATGGAAAATACTGGAAAATTAACGAGGTGAAGATTTGAAAAGCATAGTGCATATACTTATGGATGGCGTGGGTACATTTAATATTGGAGCAACTCCAACAAGAAATAGTCCAACACCTTTCCTAGATAAGATGATGGAGAACTGCATATTTGCTTCAAATATGCAGACTCAAGGACCATACACAGAAGCGGCATGGGTGTCACAGCTTGGGGGAGAGAAAACACTGCAGCACGGCGGATATCTTCTGGGGCTTAACACTGTATCTAAAACATTGGCGGAATCGCTTAATGAAAAAGGGTACAAGACGCTTTCTGTATCGTCTTTTGGAGTTGCATCAAATGGGAGCTTGCGAGGAATTGATGAAGCAATAGATGTGAGCACATTTTCCAATGCAGCCCTAAAAGCGTACCGCCTTGAATACTATAGAGACATTTTCCTAAAAGGAGAATTGAATGAATTTGATATTGGTATTTGCGAGAGGCTATTGAGGGATATGTTTGAGGCACAGTGCCTTCAACTATCCAACATTATAGATAATAGCGGAAGAACCAAGCTGCTCACCCCATACTATAAGTTTAATGAAAAATATGATTTTACTGCCATTTTGGAGCAGGTGCTTTGCCAAAAAACAGAATTTGAAAAGAGCGAAAAAGAGTACATTAAAGGGCTGCTTACACAATGGGACAAGCATCCATTGTTCTCTATTCCGACTGTTGATTTATCGCAGAAAGCATCTTTGGAAACCAAGGCTACGATAAGACAGGAATATACAAATATAATTGGGCAATGGCAAGATAAGTGCGGCGGATTAGCTAGAAAAAATATACACTTGCCAATTAAATATCTTATAAATTTATTTAATTCTGAAGATGTAGACCTGAGAAGTAGGTTGGGAAAGATAAAAGCAGTAGCTAAAACACTAGGCAAGTTACACAGGGGCAATTCATTGAAGGACAATGCATTAGAAAATTATGGCAAAGAAAAAGCGTGCGTTAGTGCACAGTCACAGCTACAGTTTTTTGAAGAAAAAATCTTAGAAATGGACAGAGAAAATAAAAAATATTATACATACATTCATTTGGAAGATTTTCATCTGCCAAGCACGTTTTTTACCTATGATACTGACGATTTAGACCTTGTGAGGAGCGAGCTTGCGGATGGACAGTCATATATTGATGGGCTGCCAAGCAATTATGACGGGAACATAGAAAGCGATTTGTCAGTGAGATATTTGGACAGAAAACTGGAGAAATTTGTAAACAATATCTTGGGCACGGTAAAAAACGAAGTTGTTTTTGTTGTTACTGCAGACCACGGCAACCCATTTTATCACAAGCCCATAAGACCAAACTGGAGAAATGTCTGTTATGAAAACTTTACCATACCTTTTATAATGTTTGGTAACGGAGTACCGAATATACAATGTGGTAGAGCAACGTCGTCTGTTGACATTATTCCAACAATATTATATTATAGCGGAAATGAGATTGGCAAAGATTATACTGGACAAGTTATCGGCTCGGACAATTTTGTTTTAAAACCGGTGGGGGCAGAATATATGGGTGCAGGCTGTCCGGATTACACGAGAAGAGAAATATGCTATTCTATGATGAATGAGAATTACAAAGTAGGCGTTAAGGTGCTGCTTGCGGAAGATGTAACGCCGCAGAGCATATGTGAAATTTATAATCTAAAAAAGGATAATGGATTAGATCTGTACAATTTATACAAAAAAGAGCGGGGAAATCCCGAGGTTCAACAATTGCTTGAAGAAATTTCTAAAAGACATAAAGAAATACAGAAAGCTTTGGCGGTAAATTAATGAGAGTTAAAAATGCACTTAAAAATAGCATATACTCAATAGGTTCATATTTTATTATTGTGTTGGTCGGGTTTATAAGCAGAAAATTATTCCTTCAAAACTTAAGCTTGGATTTTTTAGGCTATGAGGGTTTGTTTGCCAATGTTTTTTCACTGTTTTCTCTGGCAGAAATGGGAACAGGCTCGGTCATTATTTACGGGCTATATGAAGCGGTTGCCAAGGACAAAAAAGATGAGATAGCAAAGCTTATGCAAATATACAAGAAAATGTACAGCATAATAGGGCTTATCGTTTTAGTGCTAGGGGTAGTGACATCCTATTTTATTCCATTGATGCTAAAAGGTAACGACTACGACATTAAAATAGTTACTATGATCTACTTTTTACAGCTTGTGTCGGTGTTATGCACATATTTTTTAGCCTATAAAAGGATGATATTTATAGCCGAGCAACGGCAGCATACCTGCATAAAAATTGACACGCTCATCGACATTACAACAAAAATAATTCGCATATTTGTAATAGTTAAAACAAAAAATTATATAATGTATCAGCTTGTATATATAGTGGGGCTGATTGTTTCTAATTTAATAATCGGGCGAAAATATGACAAAGAATACGCATATATAAAAAACAAAAAGGTTACTTGGCAAGATTTTAAAGCACTGAATTTTTTCCATGACATAAAAAATGCAGTGGCAACGCAGATTGCTGGGACGGTACACGGAGCTACAGACAATATAATCATCTCCTCTATGCTGGGAATTGCCAATGTGGGGTTTGTGTCTAATTATCTTTTTGTAACAAGCAATGTGAATTCCGTTATCATAAAAATATGCAGCCCAATAGGTGCCAGTATTGCAAACCAAGTTAGAAGTGAAGAGCCGGAAACCGCAAAAAGAATGTTTAGGATGTTCACTTGGATTTCCTTTATAATAGCGAGCTTTGTGTCCATATCATAT
>JAVWUR010000083.1:0-10083 GCA_036667055.1 Oscillospiraceae bacterium | reverse complement strand
GAGTTGCGGTGTTTGAGGGAGTGGAGTCCTTGCGTCCAGCACCGGTTTCCGCAACGGATTTACGTGCCGGAGCGGCGCTTATAGTGGCTGCACTTTGCACAAAGGGACAGAGCGAAATTTATGAGATTGCACACGTGGAAAGAGGATACGTGGATATTGTAAAGAAGATAAAGGCGCTGGGTGGAGACATTCAAAAGATTGTGACACCCGACGTGGACGAGCTTAAAAAAGCATTTTAGATAAAAGATGAAAGGCAGGGTGTAATATCCTTGCCTTTTTAAAGTATAGATTTTAATGGGCAGCAGTGGATAAAAGCGACAAGCTGCGGCTTTGAGCCATCTAAAGGACGATAAAAGGGGTAGGTAATTTATGGCACAATACATATCACTATACTCCGGATCAAGCGGAAATTGCTCGGTGGTGGAGGAAAACGGCAGGTTTATTATAATTGATATGGGTAAATCCGCACGGCTAACCACAAAAGCCATTCAAGAGGCGGGGTTGGAATTAAAAAATTTGCAAGGCATTTTAATCAGCCATGAACACTCCGACCATATTGCAGGGCTGAAGGTCTTTCTAAAAAAACTGTCTGTTCCGGTCTACTCCAACGCCGCCACCATTGATTATTTGCGGGAACATGACTTAGTTCCCCAGCACATAGACATGGAGGACATGGATATGGGGGGCACTAACATGGGAGATTTTTTTGTTAAAGGCTTTGATACCCCACACGATTCTGTGGGTTGTATGGGCTTTAACATCTACACAAGCCGAGGCACAAAAATGACCATGGCAACCGACTTAGGGTGTGTTACGCCCGAGATTTTAACACAGTTTAAAGGGGCACAGCTAGCGGTCATCGAGGCAAATTATGACGAGTTTATGCTTAGTGAAAATGAAAATTATCCACGATATCTAAAGCTGCGCATCGCCTCCAACAGAGGGCATTTAAGCAATGTACAATGCTCACAGGCGGTGGTGGAGCTGATGGAAAACGGAGCTAAAAAACTACATCTGTGCCATCTGTCCAACAATAATAATACCCCTTCAACGGCTTTGGCTCAAATGGCGGTGACGGCGCTTGAAAAAGGTATAGATATAACAAAGGACATTGAGGTTTTTAAAGCCAACCGCCGACATGAAATAACAAAACCCACAGAATTTTAAACGCTGGCTAAGGGCGACATTAACAAGCGCACCAATAAAACAGCATTTGTCAAAAAACAGAACAAAATACAAAAGCCGAGATACATAAATGTTTGTATCTCGGCTTTTTAGTTGTTGCAAAAATATACTAATAGTGAAGGCGTGCCTACAGATGTTAGGTGAATTGCAGGGAGCATTTTATTTTGAGTACATCTTGGAAAAATCCTGGGCGATGTTCAACAGATGGTCGCCTACACGCTCGATATCTGTTAGCATTTCAGAATAGATAACGCTTGCTTCCGCAGAACAAGTGGTGGTTTTCATCCGGTCAAGCTGTGCTAAGCGGTAGTTGTCTGTAACGTCATCAATCTCCTGCTCTGCCTTCGCTGTCTCTATCAAAACAAAGTCTGCATTGTCTCGTCTGTCACCGTCTAAAAGGCTCAAAGCATCCAGTGTTATCCTTTTCATGTCGGAAATTTCTGAAAGTGCTCTTGAAGTGAGGGGCATCTCCTTGGAGCGCAAAAATTTTACATACCCCGCAAGATTCATAGCGTGGTCGCCTATCCTCTCAATGTTGCCTACAATGCGGAAATATCCGCTTATAATTTCCGAGTCAGACAAAGGCATAGGCATAGAGATAACCGTTGAAATGTACTGGCTTATCTGTGCGTTCAGGGTGTCAAGCTTGTCCTCGTTTTCATGTATAAGCTTGTCATAATCCATTGTGTTGCCCAAAACCGAGTCGAAACTAAGCTTGACATTTTCCACGGCAATGCCATACATATATGTAACCTCCTCACGAATACCGGAGATTATAATGGCTACATTGCCCATGCCATGAGGGGAAAAGTGGCTGGAGCGTTCCAGTAAACTGGGGCGAACCTTGTCCCCTGCCTTGTCGGGGAGTATCAAAATTGACAGCTTGACAAGCTGCTTTGCAAAGGGGAATAGTATGATGGTCGTCACAACCTTAAAGATAAGGTGAGCGTTGGCTATCTGTGCGCTGGGGCTGTTGGGAAACATATTTATCACAAAATCCACAAAAGGGGTCAACTGGCAGATTACCATAAAAATTATTGTGCCGAAAATATTGAACAAAAGGTGAATTACAGTGGTTCTTCTAGCGTTTACAGTAGTTCCGATTGAGGCTATTGCGGCGGTTATACAAGTTCCTATGGTGAAGCCAAACAGCACGTAGATGCCGTTGTGCAGCCCGATTACACCGCTTACTGCAAGCGCCTGCAATATGCCAACAGAGGCGGAGGAGGACTGTATGATGGCGGTAAATAGCGCACCGGCGGCTATTCCCACAAAGGGGTTGGAGAACTGGGTGATAACATTTACAAACAGCTCAGAATTTCGAAGGTCAACCATAGAGCCGCTCATCATGTCCATGCCTAAAAACAAAACGCCCAGACCTGCCACAATTTCACCCCAGTGGTTTATCTTTTCATTTTTGGAAAACATAACCATGCAAACGCCTAAAAAGGCGAATAGGGGAGCGATTTCTGTAACGTCTAAGGCGATTAAAAGCCCCGTTACAGTGGTGCCGATGTTGGCACCCATAATTACACCAACAGCCTGTGAAAGCTGCATAAGCCCAGAGTTTACAAAGCCCACCAGCATGACGGTGGTAGCGGAGGAGGACTGTATAATTGCGGTGATTGCTGTGCCCACTAAAACGCCCATAAAGGTGTTGGAGGTAAGCTTTTCCAATATGGATTTCATACGGTTTCCGGCTGCTGCCTCAAGACCGCTACTCATCATGTGCATACCATATAAAAATAATGATAGACCGCCGCAAAGCATTAGTGCCTGTGATATTCCCATTTGAATTTCTCCCTTTAATATTTAGATTTATAAGCTGCCGCCGACAAATTTATAGCCGACAGCTGTACAATTATGCTGTCAAAGGCTGCCCTATCGGAACAGGTGAATTTTGCCTGCATCGTTTAGTTTCTTTAAAATAACCAGCGAGATGGGGAACAAAAATAACCCAATCACGCCAAAAAATCTTGCCCCAAGGAACATGGCTACCAGAGTTGCTACAGGGTGTAAGCCCACCTGTTCTCCAATAATTTTAGGCTCTAAAATCTGTCTTATCACCGTTATTATAAGATATACTATGAGCATGGCGGCGCCAAAAGCATACCTGCCCTGTAAAAGCGAGATAATTCCCCAAGGAATGAGAAAACCTCCCACCCCCAAAACGGGCAGAACATCAAAAATCGAGATGATGAAAGCCAAGGTGACGGCGTTGTTGACCTTCAAAAGTAAAAAGGCGGCAGTCAGCTCGGAAAAGGTGATAAAAATTATAAAGATGTAGGATTTTAAATATTTTATAAGGGTAGAGCCGGTATATTCCTTTATGTCCAACAACATTATCTGCCATTTAGGGCTGAGCTGTCTCAGTATAAAAACCGTGATATTCTCATAGTCGGTGGAGATAAAAAAGGTGGCGATTACCATTATAAGAGTCTTGATAAAGTAGGACGGAACCTTTGTCACAACACCGGACATAGCAGCGATAGCCGACATGGAGATGGAGGAGATGGAGGCACCGAGATTTGCGGATATACGTATGGTAAAGTCTTCCACTGCGCCCTCTAGCGCAGGATCCAAGGTGATAAGTGCGTTTTGTATAGAGTCCAGCACATGAACGATAGCTGGCTCAATTTCGCTTGTGTAAAGGGTGGGCAGTCCAAAAAACAAGTTTTTTAATAGGGCAAACAGATTGAAGCTTGCAAAGATTATAAGAAACAAGGTAATTCCATAAAAGATTATAGAGCAAAAGCAAGCTGCAATTTTTTCGTTAACCCGAAAAGCCATGGAGATTTTTTTGGCAAGAGGACGCATTATCATGGCGACCCCAAAAGCGATGATAAAGGGCAACAGCCACTCCAAACCGTATTTTAAACCCAAAAAGAACATGGCAGCAATCAAACTATAGTAGGTGACATCCACAATAAACTTTTTTCTTTTTTCGTAAGGCATAATATCCCTCTAACTTTCACAATTATATTGTAATATATTTAATAGATATAAACAAGTGTCAAGTGATGATAAAAAATGTGTAAAATTTCACATAATTTTGTGTAATAATTACATATTTTTAATATAATAACCATATTAGTGCTTTTTCAATGGCAGAAATAAACAATATATCATTTTGGTTGACAAAATCTATGTAAATATATTATGATAGCATAGGCAATATGAATGTCGTTAAAAATTTGACGTGATAAAAAAGAAAGTGGAGGGCAATCAATGAATATCAGTCTTTTGGACGTTGTTGGGCCGGTTATGATAGGACCGTCAAGCTCACACACAGCAGGTGCGGCAAAGCTTGCAAAAACTGCTATGCTCATCGCGGGAAAACCATTTACTAAGGTAAGCTTTGGGCTGGGAGGCTCTTTTGCAAGCACATATAAGGGACATTTTACCGATTACGCACTGGTGGCAGGAGCGCTGGGAATGAGTGAGGATGATGAAAGGCTTGCAAACAGCTTTGAAATCGCAAAAAAGCGTGGGGTGGAATTTGATTTCCACGAAGCGGATATTAGCAGTCAATATGAAAACACAGCGAGAATAACCTTTTACCTTGTAGACGGCACAGAGTATTTTGTAGAGGGTGCGTCTTTGGGTGGCGGCAGAATACTTATAACAAATATCAATGGTCTTGCTTGCGAATTTAACGCAACTTGCCCAACGCTTATCGTCCAGCAACAGGACGTAAAGGGGGTTGTCAGCGATATAAGTGCAATACTGGCGTACAATAGCATCAATATCGGAGTTATGAAGGTCAGCAGGACACAAAGAGGAGATATGGCATACTGCGTTATCGAGTGCGACGAAAAGATACCGGAGCACATAGTGGCAGACCTTAAACGAGTGAACAATGTTTTATCAGTTGTTGTAGTAAACATTCAGGGGGATTAAAAATGTATAAAAATGCAGAAGAATTGATGCAGCTTTGCAAGGCTCAAAACAAGCGTATATGGCAGGAGGCTCTGGATACAGAGACAAAACTCACAGGATTATCCGAGGAAAAGGTAATGGCACATTTTGAAAGCCGCCTTGATATAATGATATCCTCTGCCACCAAGGCACTAGAGCAAAAGATGACAACTAAGGGCGGGCTGATAGACGGGGTTTCAAGCTGTCAATATTCTTACTCTAAAAACGAAACTTTAAGCGGAAATTACATAAACTATGTAATGGCACTAGCCTATTCTTCCAGTGAAGTCAATGCGTCTATGGGCAAAATTTGCGCCTCGCCCACAGCGGGGAGCTGCGGAATTTTGCCGGCGGTTTTGCTAGGGGTTATGGAGAATAAAAAGGTAAAAAGAGAGACGGTAATAGAGGCACTTATAACTGCCAGTGCGGTTGGGGCTATCTATACCAAAAATGCAACGGTTGCCGGAGCAGATGGCGGATGTCAAGCAGAGTGCGGCGTTGCGGCGAGCATGGCAGCGGCAGCAGCGGCGTATATGATGGGGGCAGACGATGAAAAATGTCTAAATGCGGCAGGCTTTGCCATGATAAACATTATGGGGCTTGTGTGTGACCCAGTAGCCGGCTTAGTGCAGCTTCCCTGCGCTCAAAGAAATGCGTCGGGCGCTGTCAACGCTTTGATTTCTGCGGATATGGCTTTGGCAGGGCAGGTGGCGCACATACCCTTTGATCAGGTGGTGGACGCCATGTTCAAGGTGGGAAAAATGCTTCCCCCTCAGCTTCGAGAGACGGCAAAGGGCGGCATAGCCACAACACCGGCAGGCAAGGCAATCTACAAGGAAATTTTCGGATAAAAATTCTATTTTAATGAGTATATAGTAATGGCTGCGACATCAATGTAATTTGATAATCGCAGCCATTTCGCTTTAATTGGGCTATGTGAAAATAGTACAAAACGTATAATCTAATAGAAAAGAGCTTTTTTGATACCTACAGCAAACCATTATTACCTAATATTTTCTATCCATATTGCGGTACTGAACCGCCTCGAGCATATGAAGCTCCTGTATAAGCTCGCTCTGCTCCAAGTCAGCGATGGTTCTTGCCACCTTTAAAAGCTTGTCATAGCTGCGGGCGGAAAGTCCTAGCTTGTCAAAGGCTCTTTTCAAAACCTCTTGGGCGGCTGGGGAGGTTTGGCACATTTCCCCCATATATTTTGAGGGAATATTTGCGTTGCTTATAATGTCTGTCCCCTCAAAGCGCAGCTTTTGCATATTGCGTGCAGCGGTGACTCGGGCGAGAATTTCCGCCGAGGTTTCCTGCTCATCATTCACAGTTACAAGGTCATCATAGTTTACCCCAGCCACATTTACGTGTATGTCAATTCTGTCCATGAGCGGCCCGCTTAGCTTTGCGGCGTAGCTGTCCAGCTTTTTTAAGCTACAGGAGCAGACGTGGGTGTCATCCCCAAAGTAACCGCAGGGGCAGGGGTTCATAGCGCCCACCAGCATTATGTTGCTAGGGTAGGTTTGCGAATAGCTAACCCGTGATATGGTGACTTTATTGTCCTCCAAAGGAGCACGCAGCGCCTCCAGCACATCACGATGAAATTCCGGCAGCTCATCCAAAAATAAAACGCCGTTATGGGCAAGAGAAATCTCACCGGGTTTAGCGCTCTGACCACCACCGGCAAGGGCAGCAGCAGATACGGTATGGTGAGGGTTTCTAAAGGGACGCACCGTTATCAAGCCGCCATTTTTGGGTAGCAGACCGGCAATGGAATAAATTTTAGTGGTTTCAATCGCCTCAGTTTTTGACAGCGGCGGCATGATGGACTGTAAGCGCTTGGCAAGCATACTTTTTCCGCTACCTGGAGGGCCGCAAAGCAAAATATTGTGAAGCCCACTGGCGGCAATTTCCATTGCTCTTTTCGCTTCCTCCTGCCCCTTCACATCTTTAAAATCAAGGGGTGTGCCCTCATAGGGCGTGTCACAATAGGTGTGGGCGGTGAGGGTTAAATCTTTCTTAATAAAGGAAATAATTTCTTTTATATGCTTTATTCCAAACACCTTTATGCCTTCAACAACGCTGGCTTCATTTGCATTTTCGGTGGGTAGAAACAGATGTGTAAAGCCACTGTCCTTTGCACAAAGCGCCATGGAAAGCGCCCCCTTGACCCCACGCACTTCACCGTCCAAGCTAAGCTCACCGGCAAAGGAGTACTCCTTTGGAATTTCCGGAATTATGTTTAAGGCACAAAGCACGCCCAGCATGATAGGCATATCGTAAACAGCACCTGTTTTCTTTCGGTCAGCAGGTGCTAAATTGACTGTTATTCGGGAGGAGGGGTATTGGAAATGGTTGTTTTTTATTGCGGAGCGAACACGATCACGTGCCTCTTTGACGGCATTGTCACCAAGACCTACCACATCAAAGGAGGGTAAACCGCCGGATATATGGGTTTCAACTGTGACGGGATACCCGTCAATTCCTATAACGCCAAAGCTGTAAAGCTTGCTGAGCATAAAATCACCTCTCTTAAATAATACAGTATCAAAGCCCTTTATGCAACAAATTTCGCAGGATAAATTATTGACAATTAGGGCGATAACATTTATCATTAACATATAAAATAAGTTGATGTAAGTTGGCATCGGAGATGTTAACAGATAAAGGAGGCACTTGTGATGTATAAAGACGAATATAAAAGATGGCTTAGCGAGGTCACTCAGCCGGATTTGCACAGCGAGCTTGAGGGGATAGCCCAAGATGAGGAGCAGATAGAGGACAGATTTTTGTTAAATCTTGAGTTTGGCACAGCAGGTCTGCGTGGAGTTTTAGGGGCAGGCACCAACAGAATGAATATATATACTGTGGGCAAGGCAACACAGGGGCTTGCGAATTTTCTCAAAGGGCAAAGCGACACCCCATCCATTGCGATATCCTTCGATTCAAGACACAAAAGTGACTTGTTTGCCCAGACGGCGGCGTGTGTGCTTGCGGCGAGCGGAGTAAAGGTGTACCTGTACAAAACACTCTCTCCCGTGCCTATGCTATCTTACGCAGTCAGAAAATGCGGTTGTGATGGGGGCATAATGATCACTGCAAGCCACAATCCGGCAAAGTACAATGGGTACAAGGTATACGGCAGTGACGGCTGTCAAATGACCAGTGAAAATGCCGATAAGGTACTGGCACAGATAAATAGCCTTGATATCTTTAGGGACATTAAAACGGTAGATTTTGACGTGGCAGTCGGGGACGGACGGATAGAATATATACCTCAAAATATTACAGACAGTTATTATGATTATGTTTTAAACTGTATGATGAGAAAAGATATCTTTAAAAAGGAGAGCTTAAAGGTGGTTTACACGCCGCTTAACGGCGCCGGAAATGTGCCGGTGCGCACGGTTTTAAAGCGTGCAGGGTTAAGCGATGTGACGGTTGTTAAGGAGCAGGAGCAGCCTGACGGAAGCTTTTCCACCTGTCCCTATCCAAACCCTGAGATTAAACAGGCTATGCAGCTTGGACTAGACCGCCTAAAGGAGCTGGGCGGTGACATTCTTATCGCCACCGACCCAGACGCAGACCGTGTGGGCATAGCGGTTAGAGAGGGCGAGGACTATATAATGCTATCGGGAAATCAAGTTGGCATTTTGCTGCTGGATTACATAGCAAAGACACGCAAGGAGCTGGGCACATTGCCACAACGCCCTGTTGCGGTAAAATCCATTGTCACCTCAAGCTTAGCGGATGAAGTCGCCAAAAGCCATGGGGTGGAGATGGTAAATGTGCTTACAGGCTTTAAATATATTGGCGAGGCGATAAAAAATCTGGAGATAAAGGGGGAGGAAAACCGTTTTATTTTGGGATTTGAGGAGAGCTACGGCTATCTTGTAGGCACACAGGTGAGGGACAAGGATGCGGTTGTGGCAACACTGCTAATTGCGGAGATGGCGGCATATTACACAAGCGTTGGTTCCTCCATAAACAAGGCGATGGAGAGTATTTACAAGCAATTTGGGTACTATCTAAACAAGGTGGATTCCTACGAATTTGAGGGCATGAGCGGTATGCACAGGATGAAGGAGATTATGGACAACCTGCGCAGAGAGCCTCTTGCCACCTTGGGCGGCTACACAGTAGAGGCACGGGAGGACTACAGCACCTTGGAAAAGATCTACTGCGACACCCAAGTTAAGGAGAAAATCAACCTGCCAAAAGCCAATATATTGGTGTACTGGCTGGCAGGGGGACACCAAGTTATCATACGCCCCTCCGGCACCGAGCCAAAGGTTAAAGTGTACTATTCCATCAAGGGAGAGAACCTTATCGAGACACAGATAATCAAGGAAAAAATCGGCAGAGACATAACTCCCATAATGGCATAAAAAAATGCTTGATTTTTATATAAAAGTGTGATATCATCTTTAAGTAACTATTAGACAAGAGACGGAAACTCTTGTCGACTGAAAGAGGTGAATATAAATGAAAGACGGAATACATCCAATGTATGAAGATGCAACAATCACTTGTGCTTGCGGCAATGTTATTCATACAAAATCAACAAAAAAAGCGATATCAGTTGATGTTTGCTCAAAGTGCCACCCATTCTTTACAGGAAAACAAAAGTTGGTTGATGCAGGCGGACGAGTTGACAGATTTAAAAAGAGATTTAATCTTCAAGACTAGTAAAAACAATGGGCGGTATTTTTACCGCCCTATTTTTTTTAAAATAGGCGAGAGAGGTGTTTTGAATGGCAGACTATAAAACGGTAAAATCAGAGGCAAGCGGCAAGCTATATGAAAAAAAGTCGGAGTTTATAGGGTATATTTGCCATGTCAAAACGGAACAGGCGGCGCAGGAATTTCTAAATAAGATACGCAAAAAACATTATGACGCCAACCATAACTGCTATGCCTATATAATAAAGGACGAAAAAATCAGCCGACAGAGTGATGATGGAGAGCCGAGCAAAA
>JAVWUR010000082.1:0-10098 GCA_036667055.1 Oscillospiraceae bacterium | reverse complement strand
CTCACATCATCAGGGGTAGTGTAGCCGTCCTTGTCAACCTTTGCGGCATATTCTGTGGGCTTTCCGTCCACCCAAATGCGGCCGACATTTTTCTCGGCAAACTCGCCCTCCTTGACGGTTACTTTATATTTATAACCAACGGTAATTGTCTCAAACTCTTCCTTCGCTGTGCCATTTGTATCGGTGTAGGTGGGCAGCTTAGGGGGCGGCTCGGGAGGTGCAACGGGCTTGTTAAAGCTGGCATCCTCCTTGGGGACATCTACTTGAGTTTCGTCCTTTATCTTGTCGGAAACATCAACTTTTTCGTACTTTACCTTTTCATTAACGTAACAATCCACACTCTTTTGAGGGATAATACACCCCTCAACGTCCAAAACAGACACGGTGTAGTTGCCGCTTTTAATCTTTTTAAGCTTTAAAAATCCGTCATTCACATCCCAAGTTTTATTGAAATCATTGTCCTTGCCCTTGACGGTCATTTTAAAGACAGGCCCCACCACAAGCTTGCCATTTTTGTCTAAAATTTGCACTTCAAGGTCTTCCTCCACAGAGGAGGGCATTAAAGTTACAACAATGGGAGCCTTGGAGGTGGAGGAGGTGCTGGAATATTCGCTTTCCCATATTGAGGACAGGGGAGCAACCGTGCTGGGCTCTTGGCTGGGGGTGTCCTCAATGGAGGGTGACTTGGCAGCATTTGTTGCAGCAACCGAGCTGTTAAAAGCACTTACACCCAAAGCTATGGACAGAGGTACCGACAGCACCAAAACTCCAATGGCAATTTGCTGGGGCATATTAAGCGCAAAAAACGCTTTTTTAATGGATTCAATTAATTTCAAGTCATCAGTCTCCTTTTATATCAGCGTACATTTAATGTAAATATATTAATCTATATATGATACTACAATTTGCAAGATAAATCTACATTTTCTTACAAAATTTTATGTTAAATTTATGCAAATATCCAAAAAAATGGATAATATTAAAATTTAATTTAACACAGTGAGTATTTTATATTGACAAATGCCATTTAATAGGCTATGTTAAAATTATAAATGAAATATTGGCAGCTTTTTGGGCGAGGGGGGATATTATGACACTGCAACAGTTAAAGTATGTGGTGGAAGTATCAAAATGCAACACCATTAGCAAAGCCGCACAGAGCCTTTTTTTAACGCAGCCGACCCTGAGCAAATCAATAAAGGACTTGGAGGAGGAGCTGGGAATAAAAATTTTAGAGCGTGGCAGCAGCAAAACTCGTTTTACCCCACAGGGCACCGAGCTTTTGTGCTATGCACGACAGCTTTTATCACAGGCACAGGAGATAGAAAAACATTTTTCCAACAGCGAAATCGAAAAAAAACGGTTCTCCGTATCAACCCAGCATTACGCCTTTGCAGTAAAGGCATTTATTAGTTTGTTGCAGGAGGAGCAGTCAAAGGATTTTGAGTTCGCCTTTAGGGAGTGTAAAACCCATGAGATTATGGAGGATGTGTTCACTAAAAAAAGTGATGTGGGGATAATGTTTCTGTCCGATGCCACAAGCCGATATTTAGGCAGAATGTTTCAAGCAAAGGACGCTGAATTTAATGAGCTTAAATATTTTACAGCACATATATTTGTGCGAAAAAACCATCCGCTAACGCAGTTCAAGTTAGTCAGCGCTAAGCAGCTTGAGGACTACACCTGTATAGATTATGAGAGGGACACAAGCGCTGTTAGCTTGGCGCAGAGTGGTGAGGTTAACCACGCCCCAAAAAGAATAGTGTATGTTAGGGACAGGGCAACCTGCGAAAATATTATTGCCGCAACGGATTGTTACGCCATAGGCACCGGCTGCTTGGCTAAGGGGATAACTCACGAAAATATAACCGCAGTTCCCCTAGAGGATGTTTCACGGAGAATGACGGTTGGGTGGATAAGGCTGAAAAGCACGCCGGTCACAGGGCTGCTGGCAAGCTACATAGAAAAGTTAAATGAGACGCTCTCCCAAAAGTGAGGGCCTTTCCACAATGAGACGCTTTGCAAAAATGTGACAGGGGGGAAATATGAAAATTAAGGACATGGATATTTATGACACTTAAAGAGAGGGCAAAGAAACTAAAAACCGATATTCCGGCAGTTTTTTTAGCACTGAAAGATGAGGGTACACCTTGGTATGCCAAGATAATAGCCGGTATAACGGTGGTATATGCACTGTCCCCCATTGATTTTATACCGGATTTTGTTCCGGTACTGGGATATCTGGACGATGTAATTTTGTTGCCTATGCTGGTGGCACTGGTGGTAAAGCTCATACCAAAGGAGACACTGGACAGATGCCGCAGACAAAGCGAAAATATGTGGCAGGATAAAAAACCTAAAAAATGGTACTACGCAATACCCATTCTAGCGCTGTGGGCAGTTATAATTTACGCCGCATACAGAGCGATTTTTTGCTAAAGCTTGTCCTGCAACGTACCGAGTATTTATCGCTAAAGCTTGATATAAAGTACACTTGCAAATCGGCGCTAAAGCTTGGCGTAAAAGAAGTCAATTAGATATAACTAACTCACATGATTAAATAGGTTAGACTATGCTAACTAGCACGACCACACAAGTTAGCTATGACTATCACCATGCAAAACAAATTCTTCAATAGCCTTTACAACGCCATTCTCGTTGCAGTTTTTTGCAATGTGGGTGGCGTGTTTTTTCATTTCGGGGTGAGCGTTTTCCATCACAAAGGCGTATTTTGCGTTTTTAAGCATGGGCAGATCGTTGTAAAAATCTCCGAAAGCCATAGTTTCCTCCTTGGAGATACCCAGTTTTTCCTGTAGACGGGTAAGCCCCAGCCCCTTGTCCACCCCCATTGCCATAGTGTCCACCCAGATGTCTCCCGAAACGTGGACGGACAAGCGGTCACATAGCTGTGATTGCAGGTAGGGAAAGGAATTTACCAAAGGATTGTGGAAATCGCAGACGGAAATCTTGAAGATATCGTCCTCGATGGCATATAAATCCTCCACAAAGGTGGTGTTTGTATAAAATGCGGTCATCTTTTGGCTCATTCTCTCATCGCAGTAGCTGTAGTAGGTTCCCCCCTTGCCGCACACCAGTGCGTCCACGTTGCCAAGAGCTTTAACACAGTCAAAAACCTTGTGGACGTTTTCACTTGTCATAAGCTGAATGTCCGTTACATGGCTGTCCTCCACCGTAAAAGCACCGTTGTCGCAGATGAAATATATGTCCTGTGCCAGATTTTTGAAAATTGGCTCTACCCCCGAGTAGCTTCGCCCTGAGGCGACAGCAAAGGCGATGCCACGCTCCTTTAAATTAGCTAAAATCTCCCCAAAGTTTTGCGGCAATTCCTTTTTGTCATTTAAAAGTGTGCCGTCAAGGTCAGTAACAATAAGCTTTATCATATAAACACTCAATTCTATTAAAATACAAATAATAAAATATTCTATCACAATGGGAGAGAAAATACAAATTTAAAAATAAATGTATATATTTTTCAAATATACATTGACAGGCGAGGTATCTTATGATATATTGTAACTCAAGGGAGGTACAGAGATGTTAGTGATGTCAGATATAATCAGAGGATACACCGATACAATCATTCTGTCGCAGCTTTCAAAAAATGACAGCTATGGTTATGAGATAAACAAGGTGATACAGGAAATCACAAAGGGGGAGTACGAACTAAAAGAGGCGACGCTCTACACCACCTTTCGCCGTTTGGAAGCGGCAGAGCAGATTGTCTCCTATTGGGGGGACGAAACCACAGGGGCACGGCGGCGGTATTACGCCATAACCGATGCAGGCAGGGCGATGTACAAGGAAAATTTGCAGGATTGGCAGCGAGCCAAAACCATAATTGACGCACTTTTAATGGAAAAGTAAGGGGAATAGGATATGAATAATAAGGTGAAAAATTATGTGGACGCTCTGTTTACAGGGGTTCCCAGAAGTAAAAAGGCGACGGAATTAAAGGAAGAATTACTCTCTAATATGTCCGAGCGTTTTGAGGATTATATGGCACAGGGCAAGACGGAAATTCAAGCCTACAGCTTGGCGGTGAGCAACATGGGGGATGTGGACGGGATGTTAAGCGAGCTTATCCCCGATGCAGATTTTAAACAGGAGGCAAATAAATATCGCACACGAAATGCAAAAAATACCGCCATAGGCGTGTCGCTATATATTTTAGGTGCGGCGGTGCTCATAGGCTTTACCATGGTGGGGGAGCGTATGGGGGCAGAGGATAGCTATGCAATGATGGGGGTTGTGGTGCTGCTTTGCCTTGCGGCGGTTGCCACGGGGCTTATTGTATACACTCATATGTCCACCCCACAGGAGTATAAGGATTTTGACGAGGACGCAGCGAGAGACAGACGGCTGTACGCATCAAAGGACGGCTCACTGTTAAAAAGCATAATGTCCATCTACTGGTCGGTGGTAACCTTTATATATCTTGGGGTGAGCTTTCTGTCCGGTGAGTGGGGCATAACCTGGATGATATGGGTGCTCGCCGGAGTGTTCGCCGAGATAATCAAGACGATTTTTGAAATGAGGAACTGTGATGACAAATAAAACGTCGCTTTTTGTAAAGCTAGTAGCACTGATTTTGGTTTTTGTCACAATGTGCGGCGTGGCACTGGGCATAGCCGTAAATATGGGGAGGAACGGTGGTATTATGTATGAAATTTTTGAGGGCAGAGGGGACGATGAGAATGAGGGCGAGGTTAGGCTGTCAGGAAGTAACGAGTTTACAAACATAAACCATATAGATGTGTCGGCAATATCCTATGATGTATCCGTTGAAACCCACGATAAAGACACAGTTGTGGTGGAGGAACATATAAGAAGCTATGGCAGACACAAGGAAAATGAAATTTACGCCCAAGGGGATACGCTTTACTTTAAAGAGCCAAAAACCATTGCATTTTTTAGGCTGGGCGGTGGCAGAATAGTGATAAAGGTGCCCAAAAAATCCGAGTATAACTATCAGCTCAAATCTGTAAGCGGCGATGTAATTCTTGATGCTAAATCAAAGGAAGCCGACCTTGAAACGGTGAGCGGAAATGTAAAGGTGTACAAGGAGGGTCGGGAATTACAGGGGCAATCGGTGAGCGGCACAGTGAAGGTGTATGAGCCATTTGAAGATATAAAGGCAAAATCCGTCAGCGGAAGTGTCCGTTTGACAGCGGATAAAAACACCAAGGAGATTGATGCAAACACCACAAGCGGCAGTGTGAGAATTGCTTTGCGTGGAGAAATTGGGTACGAGATGGAGTATTCCAGTGTGTCCTCCACCACAAAGGACGAGTATCACGGCATAAAATACGGCAAAAACGGCACCGCCCGATATGGAGATAAGGCACTGAAAATCGACGCCTCCTCCATAAGCGGCTCAATACGCCTAGAGGACTGGGATTAATAAAAAAAAGAGGGAGGGGGCTAAAAAGTCCCCCCCATTTTTTTGGCTAGGTAGAATAGTCACACAGTGATGGCGTGGCAGCCACCGCCACAGCGGGCGGATATGCAAGCCACCCCCTACAAAATTAATTTGCGTGAATGGTGCAGCAGAATAAATTTTGACGTGAATGGGCGTGAATAGTGGGTTTGCCACTTACAGCACAAACCCTTGGAAGAGCTGTTCTACTCGCTGTTTTAGCTTTGGGTGGTTTTCCAGCTTGCTGTCTTGGTTTAATAGCTGGGCGGCGGCGCATTGGGATTGCTCTAAAAGCTTTATATCGTCGGACATCTGGGCGATTTTCAAATTGGGCAGACCGTGCTGTCTTGCACCGAAAAAATCTCCGGGGCCACGGCTGTCAAGGTCGTATTGGCTGATTTTAAAGCCGTCCTGCGTGCCGCACAAAAATTTCAGCCGCTCCCTTACATTTTCCCCCCTGTTGTCCGACACCAAGATGCAGTAGCTCTGCCTTTGCCCTCTACCCACCCTGCCACGCAGCTGATGCAAGGCGGAAAGCCCGTACCGCTCGGCATTTTCGATAATTATAAGACAGGCGTTGGGGACATCCACCCCTACCTCAATAACCGTGGTGGAGCACAAAAGGGACACTTCACCCTTGGCAAACCGCCCCATGATCTCCTCCTTTTCCTTTGCCTTTAATTTGCCGTGCAAAATTTCAGCAGAGACATTGGGAAGCAGCGGCTTTATAACCTCTTCATAGTAGGTGGTGACGCTCTGCAAATCCGACATATTTTCGCTGTCCTCAATGGCAGGCAGCACGATATACGCCTGCCCCCCCATAGCCACCTGCTTTGCGATAAAGCCAAACATTCGGGCACGTTTGTCGGTGCCTACCAAAAATGTCTCGATGGGCTTTCTGCCCATTGGCACTTCATCCAGTATACTTAGCTGCATATTTCCATAGATAATCATGGATAGTGTCCGTGGAATTGGGGTGGCACTCATTACCAAAATGTGAGGGTTATCCCCCTTTTTGCTCACGGCAATCCGCTGCAAAACCCCAAAACGATGCTGTTCATCGGTTATGCAAAAGCCGAGGTTTTTAAAAATCACGCTGTCGCTGATAACCGAGTGAGTGCCGATTAAAATGTCAATTTCCCCACGGGCAAGACGGTCTAAAATCTCTCGCCGCTCCTTTGCTTTCACACCTGCGGTGAGGAGAGCCACACGAATATTGTGTCCCTTTAAAAGATTTGTGACGGTGGTGTAGTGCTGTGCCGCCAAAATTTCCGTGGGTGCCATAAGACAGCTTTGATAGCCGCTGTTTGCCATAGCATACATTGTGAACACCGCCACCAAGGTTTTGCCGCTGCCCACATCCCCCTGCAAAAGGCGGTTCATCCCCATACCAGCGGCAAAGTCGGCAAAAATTTCTTGCGTTGCCCGCAGCTGTGCCCCCGTTGGGGCAAAGGGCAGACTTTCCAGCAGTGGGGTAAGGTCGGTGTGGGGCACTATAACTTGGGTTTTTCGCCTTTCATTTTCGCCCATAAGGGAGATGCCGAGCTGTAATATGAAAAATTCATCAAAGATAAGGCGGCTTTTTGCGGCGATTAAATCCTCACAACTCTTGGCACTGTGTATGGCTCGCAGGGCAAAATCCAAGCTGCACAGTTGGTATTCTTGTAAAATTTCCGGTGGCATAAAATCGGGTATTTCCCGTATCTGCTCCAGTGCCAACCCCACATATTTGCCGAGCATAGCCGAGGATATTCCGGCGGTCAAGGGGTAGATGGGTTGCTGCTTTACACCGCTGTCAGCCGAGATAAAGGTGGGGGAAGTCACCTCTCGCACCAACATACCACCGCTGAATTTGCCATAAAACAGATAGTCCTTGCCTACCTCCAGACGTTTAACGGTGTACTCGGCATTAAAAAAAGTGATATTTAACCGTGCGGTATCGTCGGCACACACCACCCTAAAAAGAGTTTTTCCACCATTTATCCGTATGCCGCCCCCACAGCTTATCACCGTGGCTTTCACAACACACGGCTGGTCATAAGGGGCAAATGCCACCTCCACCGGTGCTGAATAGTCAATATATCTCCGTGGAAAAAGGTAGAGCAAATCCTTTACGGTGTACACCCCAAGGCGGTTTAGCCCCAGAGCACGCTTTTCCCCTACGCCCTTTAAAAAGCGAATATCACAGGTTAAAAAGTCCATTTAAAAAACCTCTTATACAAACAGGCGACTTTATTGCAAGCCGCCTGTTTTAAGTTTATTTTGATGGGATAGATAGCATAATTCCCGAATAAATTCAGCCTTACGCTATATAAAAATAGGGTCAATGGTATCTGCGCACAGGATATTATTCCACCGAAATGAGATAATAGTACACAGGCTGGTCACCCTTAATTGCGGAAATCTCCACGTTTTTCGGCGCTTTTGCAGCTATGCCCTCGCACACCTTATCCGCCTCCTCAGCAGTTATGCCCTCGCCATAAATGACGGTGACAAAGCTGGAATCCTTTTTAATCATGCTCTTGGCAAGACGTAAAGTAGCTTTGTAAACGTCCTTTTCCACAAAGGAGAGCTTGCCATTTTCCAGTGCCAAAATTTCTCCCTCTTTGATTTTATGACCGTCAAAATCGGAATTTCTTGCGGCAAAGGTGATGGAGCCTGTCTGGACATTTTGGGCGGCGATGTTCATATTTATAGTGTTCTGCTTTGCGTCCATCTCAGGGTCAAAATTGAGCATTGCGGTTATCCCTTGGGGGATGGTGCGTGTGGGTAGCACTACAACATTGCGGTCGGCAAGCTTTTGCGCCTGTTCTGCCGCCATAATAATATTTTTATTGTTGGGCAGTACAAAAACTGTCTTGGCACCCACAGAATGAATGGCACTTAAAATGTCCTCGGTGGAGGGATTCATGGTCTGCCCACCTGTGACTACGGCGTTTGCACCGATGTCTACAAAAACATTTTCCAGCCCCTCGCCTGCGGCAACCGCCACAAAACCAAAGGGCATATCATTGTCCACAGCGGCATATTTAAAGGTGTCATCACTGGTGGAGGACTCCTTTTCCTTTTCAAGACCCTTGCCCTTTTCCTCCAGCTCTGCCATCTGCTCTATCATATTTTCAATTTTAAGGTTGGTCATGTAGCCGTGCTTTACCGCTTCCGTCAAAGCCTTGCCGGGGTCTGCGGTGTGAACATGGCTCTTGATAATTTCCTCGTCCTCAACCACTACCACGCTGTCCCCGATGCTCTCAAGGTAGGCACGGAGCTTTTCCGCCGAGGCAGACTCATTTTTGTTCACGATAAATTCTGTGCAGTAGCCGTTGGCAAATTCCCCTTCCAGCCCCTTTGAGTACACGCCCTTTGGGGTAAAGGAGGAGCTAGAGGGCTTTTCCGCCGTCTCGCTTTCCACGATTATGCCGTCCTTTAATACGGATAACATACCGGTGAAGATGTACACAACACCTTGACCGCCTGCGTCCACAACTCCGGCTTTTTTCAAAACAGGGAGCTGCTCGGGGGTGTAGTCCAGTGCCTCCTGTGCTGCTTTTACAACCGCAGACCACAGGACAACCACGTCCGTTTCCTCCGGCATAGTCTCGGCCTTTTCACAGGCTACTCTCGCCACGGTGAGCATTGTGCCCTCGGTGGGTTTCATAACCGCTTTGTAGGCTGAGTCAACGCCCTTGCGCAGTGCCAGTGTTAAATCCTGTGCGCTGGCTTCTTTTTTGCCGCTTAAAGCCTTGGAAAAACCACGGAAGAGCAGGGAGGATATAACTCCGCTGTTGCCTCTCGCCCCACGCAGCATACTAGCGGCGGTGACGGTGGCGACCTTTTCTACCGTGCAGTCATCGTCCAAAAGGGCAAGCTCTTTTTTTGCCGCCCCGATGGTCATAGACATATTTGTGCCCGTGTCTCCGTCGGGAACAGGGAAAACATTAAGCTCGTCAACGCTGCTTCTTTTGTTGACTATTAAATTTGCACCGGAGATGATGCAGTCTCTAAGAATTTTACCAGTTATCATTAATCCACCTCAAAATGAAATTATTCTGCGACGATATCGTCTACAGAAACATTGATTTTATAAACCTTTAAATTAGTAGCATCTTCAACAGCGTATTTTACCTTGTTTGTGATGCTCTGGACAATTGCTCCAACATTTACGCCAAAAATAACCTTGATGTGCAAATCAATGATAAGCTGACCGTTATACTCACTTACAATGACGCCCTTTTCCGGTATATTACTGCCGAACAGCAGTGTCTTAACGCTGTCCACAGCACCGGAGCAGTTCATTCCTGCAACGCCATAACAGCTCGTGACTGCCGTGCCCACAAGACCGGCAAAATAATCATTTGTCAAGCTTACCTTGCCAAGAGGGGTGTAAAATTTTATCATAACAATAGCTCCTTTGATTATAAATTTAACTTACTACAAGCCACAAAAACCCATAATAGTAAATATCATTATACATCTTATTGATAATTATGTACATAGTTTTAGGCTTTTTTCATAGTATAAACACAAATAAATGGGTAATCAGATAATAGTTAACAGTAAATAGCATTATATGTAATATATAATAGTGAGTAGTTAACAGAAAAAAACAGCCCATAAACCAAACTGCACACCCCTTGTGGCAAATTAACCACCGAGAGATGTGC
>JAVWUR010000081.1:0-10111 GCA_036667055.1 Oscillospiraceae bacterium | reverse complement strand
GACTTGTCATTGAATTTGCCTATAAGTGCAAAAAACCTCATCTGCTCTAGCACATCAAGACTGTTACTGCTGGCAGCACCGTCAGTTCCGCTAGTGATATTCAAATTATCTTTTAAGTCCCACAAAGGGCCTTTGGACATTCCAAGCTTCATATAGGTTTTTGGACATTCGGCAAAGCAGGTATCCTGTTTTAAAAACTTAATATCTCCCTCTTCGAGCCATAAACCGTGCCCTACAATGCAAGGAACATCAAAGCCGCCGGCATCGTTTAGCACTTCAAAGGGTGTCTTGCCGCCGTGCTGCTTTTTACTTTCTTCCACTTGGACTTTTGTTTCACTAACGTGTATGTGAATTCCGCTGCCACATTCCTTTGCCGCATCCACCACAGTCTTTAGCACTTCGGGGGTGCAGATGTAGGGGGAGTGAGGGCCAAAGCGTGGTGAGATAGTTGCGGAGCTTTTGTATTTTTCAAAAAAGCTTTTTGCAAGTGCCAGCTCCTTGTCACAGTTGCCCCCAAAGCCAAATATGGTGTAGGCAATATCAGCTTTTATGCCTGTTTCTTCGCAGGCATTGGCAATTAGCTCGCTGTTAAAATAATGGTCGGCAAACGCAGAAATACCATTTTGCAGCATCTCACAGGCGGCAAGCTTTGCCCCCCAGTAGATGTCCTCATCCTGCATTTTGCTCTCATAAGGCCAGATTTCTTTATTAAACCAATCGTCAATATTCACATCCTCTGCAATGCCCTTAAAGATATTCATAGGGCTGTGGGTGTGCATATTTACAAATGTTGGGGTTACAAATTTATCGGTGCAGTCCATTATTTCACTGCCATCATCCGGCTGTAAAGCTTTCCCGATGTCAATTATTGTAACGCCATCAATTTTGATGTCACAGCTTGAAAGCACCTCTCCGGTGTGGGCGATAACATTTGCATTTTTGAGTAAGATTTTCATAGTCCTGTCTCCACATTCTTTTATTTTAATTTAAAAAGCCACATATCAATAACGCCGAGAACCTCCCGCAAAACAGCAGGTAAAAATGTTGCAGCGTCCGTTCTGGTGCTGATACCTACAGCACCGCTAAAACCACAAAATTCAGCGTACATTTTTCCCCGATACATATGGAAAGAGTTGGTGATAAAAGCGATTTTATTGTGCGGGATGCTATTTTCTTCCAATAAAATTTTAGTAAAAGCATAATTTTCCTTGGTGGATTGGGATTTGTCCTCCAAAAAAATTCTTTCATAGGGAAGCCCCTGTTCTACTAGATATTCCCTCATGGAAAAAGCTTCGGTGGTATCGCTGTGCTTTGATACACCGCCGGTTACTACAATATAAGCCTTGGGATTTAGCTTGTAATAATCCACGCAGGCATCCAAGCGGTTTTGTAAAACTCGGCTGACTTTACCGTTTCTCACACCGGCGCCCAGCACTATAACCACATCCTCATCATAGCTAACAGAGGTAGTGCTAAAGGATAAAATATATGCTATCAGCCCAATATACACAAAAATTCCGCAAAAAGCAAGCATTTTCAGATAAAATAGTGGGCCTGAAGCGGTGAAATGGTTAATTATTTCAAAATATCTTGCATATATAAAGGAAAGTACCCCTAATCCATATAAAATAAAAAGGCCAATAGTTATGCTGCCACGAAAGGTGAGTATAACACTGTCTATAAAAAATAATACAGATAAAAAATAAAGTATTAGCTTGATAAAAACACCTCGTAAAAATGTGAAATTTAGTATAATTCAGTAACAATATACCATAAAAGTTGCTTTAAGTCACTACATATGGTAAAATAAATAGTAAAATATATGGCAATTAAACAGTATTATATCGCATAAAGGTGAATAAATGATAAAAGTTGAAAATTTAAAAAAAATATATAAAGTTGGCAATGAAAAGATTGTTGCGCTAAATGACATAAATCTTGAAATTGAACAGGGAGAGTTTTGTTGCATTGTGGGCACCTCCGGCAGTGGCAAATCCACGCTGTTAAACCAACTTGCGGGGCTAGAAAAGCCAAGCAAAGGTTCTGTTACAATAGATGGGCAAAATATATCCAAAATGACGGAAAAACAACTGGCAATCTTTCGGCAAAACACAATAGGCTTTATATTTCAGTCCTACAACCTTATGCCCACATTGACGGCGGTAGAAAATGTGGCGTTTCCACTTATGTTTAAAGGTATTGACAGGAAGATAAGAGAAAAAAAGGCACGGGCTATATTAAAGGAAATGCAACTGGGAGAGCGGATGGAGCACAAGCCCACAGAGCTTTCCGGAGGTCAGCAGCAAAGGGTAGGAATAGCACGAGCCTTTGTGGGTAAACCAAAGGTTATATTTGCAGATGAGCCAACGGGAAACCTTGACTCAAAAACAACAGCACAGGTTATGAATATGCTAACAGAAATATCACGTCGAAATGGGATCACCTTTGTTATGGTAACCCATGACCCAGAGCTTGCAAAGCTTGCACAAAGAATTGTAACGCTAAAGGATGGCAGTATTATCTCCGACACCAAGGGCGAGAAAACGCTGCCCGCAGCCGAAAAGCAAGAAGCACAGGAAGCTGCGTTGCCCCCAGACGATAGTGATGACTCCACCCAAGATAACGGTGTTAAGACCGATGACATAAAACAAGAACCACAAACAAATCAAAATAATGTAGAGGGAAAAAATGAAAAGAAATAATTTAAAAAAAATTACATCATTTGGGATGATATTGGCTATGGTATTTTCAATGATTGTGCCAGGTTTTCCATTGACGGCAAGCGCAGTTACAGGTGTTGAATTTGTAATAGATGAATCCCAAAGTACAGTCGTTACAGACTATGCTTTAAGCGCAAACGGAGTTGCAGTCACGGAAGTTAAAAAAGGCGAAACAGTCGATATAGTTTTGAATGTTATCGACAACAGGGTGACATATAAAACTGGGGCGCCTACACCATCACCGGCACCTACAGTAGCCCCCACACCGCCTCCGGCTCCCGACGTGACGAATGTTCAAATCAATATATCACAGGGGGCATTTAGTGGTGGCAGTGTGGTAGTTGAGGCAATTAATGACGTGGGCGCCACCGCAGCAGGGAACAAAATAATGGCATATAGGGTGAAATTTACCGGCGTTAAATACGAGGGCGGCGGAAAAGATTTAGCCTTTGAAATAGGGTATAATAATGGTACAGGTGTCAATATTATGTCCGTCAAAAGGATAACGCAGACAATATCTCAAGCTTTTGACGTGGAAAAGCAGGTATTGGAAAACACAATTGATTCCTCAAAACCAATATACGTGACAAACTATGTTGTTTTGGACGTTCAAGGCAATGAGCTTACCACGGTAAACCCAGGGCAAACGGTTATGATAGCTCTTAATATTGCAGATGAAAGAATAATGCACATTCAAGGCAGGCAGCCTACAAATGTAAGGGCAAGGCTTTCGCAGGGGGCGTTTGTCTCTAACGATGCGGAAAATGTTTCCTATACAATAAGAGATTTAGCGGCGCCGGGGGCAAAGGTGCCATTTCAATATGCGGTGGTTTTCAGAGATGTAAAATATGTTGGCGGTGTGCCGGAAATATCCTTTGATATAAGCTATCCAAGTGATAAGAACATACCCATGACCTTGCCAAATGCTATTTTGAAACAAAAAATAACACAGGCGGTGGATGATATACCCGAGCCAAAGGTTATTTTAAACTCGGCAAACTACGGTGGAGTGGCGGTTATCGGGAAGAATTTCACACTGTCTACCGTTGCGACCAACACATCAGAATTTGTGTCCCTAGACAATGTTTCCGTCCGTGTGGAATTGCCAAAGGGAATGGAGATGGCAAGCGGCAACAGTCAGGTACTTATAGGAACTGTGGCGAAAAAAGGTCAGATAAGCCATGGATTTAACCTTGTTGTGTCGGGGGTGGAAAATAATGTTACCAGCTTACCAATAAAGCTTATATATGAATTTGAAGCCTATGTAAAGGGAGAGAGAAAAACCTATAAAACAGAGCAGGACGTCTCCGTGAGCATAGAGCAGGCAACTAAATTTGACATCTCCAAATTGGATTTTATGGAGACTGTCAATGCAGGGGAGGAAGCATATATAAATGTATCCCTTGTAAATAAGGGTAAAGCCACGGTAAACAATGTTACCGCTGAAATCAAGAGCGAAAACATAAATGGAACGCAAACAACCTTTGTCGGTAATGTTCAGCCGGGCAGCGAGGCTACCGCAGAAATTTATTTTCCGGTGACAGCAGCAGGCGCAATAAAAGGCAAGGTGATTGTAACATACGAGGATGCAGGCGGCAAATCCAACACTATCGAGCGTGACTTTGCAATGGAGGCAATGGATATGCCAAATATGCCGGGAGATATGCCCACGGACATTCCTATGGAGCCAGAGAAAAAAGGAATATCCTTATGGCTGATAGGCGCAGTGGTGCTCGTTGCCGGTGGTGCAGCCGGGTTTGTAATCTATAAAAAACGTAAACAGGCAAAAAAAGAAGCAGAGGATAACGATGAAGACATCTGATCTTTTAAAATTATCAACAGATAATTTAAAACGCAGAAAAGGCAGAACTTTTCTCACAGTTTTAGGGGTTGTTATCGGTACCTGCTCCATCGTCATGATGGTGTCTATCGGCGTGGCTATCAATAAAAGCCAAGAGGACATGATAAACAATATGGGCGACCTCACAAAGATAGACGTTATGAACTACAAGGACGAAAAGGAGCAGGCGCCCATCACCGACGCAGTGATAAAGGAGATACAGGCGCTTGAAAATGTAAAGATTGCCACACCAATATACCAGTCGGACTATCTAAATGGCGTGGACATTGTGGCAGGTGCCAACGATAAATATATCATGAACGCATGGATGGGCGACAGCATTGTTGGAATGTACAAGGAAGCTATTGAAGATTATGGATACGAGCTTATGGACGGTCGCTTTTTGACGGCAAAGGATAAGCCATACACTGTTATAGTGGGGGAGATGTTTGATTATGGATTTACCAACCCTAAAAAGCAGTGGCCACACGACAGGATTGACCCTACTCCAGATGAAAACGGCAAACTGCCAAAGCCTTTTGTAAATCTAACGAAAGACAAATTGACATTAAAAACTCAAAAGATGAACGATGAGTCAAAGGTCATAGAAAAGCAAATAAAAATTGTGGGAAAGGTAAAGCAGGATTACAGCAAGGGTTATGAGACGTACAGTGGGCTTATAATGAACCTTGATGACCTTGTGGAGCTGGAAAAAGAGTATATAAAGATAAATAAAATCAAAGTGCCGACAAGCAAATCAAAGGAGCGCACCTACCGCAAAGCTGTGGTAAAGGTTACCGACATGAAAAAGGTTGATGAAGTGGTAAAAGCCATTGAAGACATGGGCTACAACACCTCCTCAGCGGCATCTTGGCGAGATGAAATGAAAAAGCAAACCCAAACAATGCAGCTTATTTTGGCAGGTCTTGGGAGCATATCTTTGTTTGTGGCGGCTATCGGAATTGCCAACACAATGACTATGGCAATTTATGAGCGGCGCCGTGAGATTGGCATAATGAAGGTGCTTGGATGCGAGCTAAAAAATATCCGTGGGATGTTTCTTGCAGAGTCTGCCGGAATTGGTCTACTGGGCGGAATAGTGGGGATAATTGTAAGCTATGGGCTGTCCTTCATACTAAATCAGGTTGGTGGCTCCATGTTTGGCGGCGGTGGCATGGGTATGAACGGAGAGGTACAAAAGGTTTATATATCTATAATTCCAATTTGGCTTGCCGCATCAGGCATGGCATTTTCCACATTGGTCGGGATAGTTTCCGGATATGTACCGGCAAACAAGGCTGTAAAGATAAGTGCCTTGACAGCTATCAAAAATGAATAACAGCTTGACAAATTTTAAAGGGCAATGTTATCATTATTAAACAGCAGTGGTGGCGGCTGTGCTATATAAAAAATCTCTTTGCACTGTACAATACTCAAGGATATTGAGCAAATACAGTACAAACTGAGCAGGCAATAAGCCATAATATGGTATATGGGGCTGAGCCAATTTAGGCAGCAGGAAAAATACATACACCTGTGGACAGTGGTTTATTGTTCCACGGGTGTATTTTTGTATTTATGGGATAATATATTCCACAGGTGCGTAAGAGCTATCTATCTTTACTGGCACTGAAAACGCCGAGATGGGCTCGGGAAAGCTCATAGATGAGTTGCTCGAGGGGGTCAGGTTCTTTAAGCGGTGAGGATATTGTTTTTCACCTTGCAATGCAAATGGAGTGAAATACACTGCCGCATTTCAAGACGCTTGCGAAACAGGCAGTGCCCCACAAAGAGAGGCTGCTTTTTATTGGATAAGCAGTAACAAGGATACTGTTGCAGAAGATTATGGCATAGTTAAAAATGATTTTTCTCTAATATTGCGAGATATTGGATGGGCACTTAATGAGATAAATGAAAATTTGTCAGAAGATGATGTGAATTTTCATGAAGTGGTTTTAGAGCTGCAAAAAATATATAAATTTGATTATGGTAAGGAGTAAACATATGGCTGGGGCTTGTAAAGAGTTTTTGGAGGAGCTTAAAGTTTTAAACGAACAGTATTTGGCAAAAATTTACGACCTATCAACAATATACAAAACTCAAGGTAGAGAGCCATATGATGATGCTTGCCACCTTGAAGATTTTAACCATGCCAAGGAAGTCTACGCATTAAGGGAAAAGTACGGCTATCCAAACAAAAGTGAACCAAAGCTAAAAATGCGATAATAAATTATACCGCCGATACTCTTAAATGTAGTATCCTTTAAACTCGTTAAAAAGCCTCTTAAAACAGGGCTTTTTTTATTTTACAAACTTTTAAATGGAGGTAAGAAAATGGAAAATGCACAGCAAATTGAAGAAACTAAGGTTGTCCCTGCACCGGAGAGTGCACAGAAAGGCTCTGAAACAGAAAAAACTTACACCGAAGCAGACATCTTACAATTAAAATCAGCGTGGGAAACCGAAGCTAAGGCTAATGCAGAAAAAGCTGAATGAATATGCCATAACCCAGCTTACCGCAAACGCTTTGTCAGCTGATGCACTAAGCTTTATTCACGGTAAAGACAGCAAAGCAATAGACTTAGAGGTCGCTGCTTTAGAAAAATTCATAACGGCTCAAGCACAAAAAAGAGTAGATGACCGTATCAAAGGCAGCCAGCACGTCCCATTTTCAAATATTGGAACAGCCTCAACAAACATACCACGCTCAGTTCGTGGCGTACAAAGAATTGATTAAGGAGTAAAAAATGAGAAATGAAATTGAATATGCAATTAAATATCAAAAGTTTATTGATGAGGAGCTGGTGGCACAAAGCAAAACCCAGTGGATGGTTCCTGCTGATGACCAAATTGAGTATGATGGGGGCGATGAAATTAAGATTGCCGAAATTTCCACAAGCGGTCTTGGCAATTACGATGAAAATTCAACCAGCAATGCTTATCCCTCGGGCAAGGTAACTCAAAAGTGGAATAGCTATAAGTTTACCATGGACAGAGCGGTTGACTTTTTATTGCAACGCACAACCCCATCGGATAGTGGTTTTATTGCCACTGCGGAAAATGTCATAAAGGTTTTTACAAACAAAGAAGTTGTAAAAGAGCTTGATACCTACAGGCTAAACCGCATTTATAATGCTCTTTTGGCAGATACAAAATATGCAGCAAGCCATGTGTTTTCCGAGGCAGCCATCACTGAAAGCAATATAATCGCTACCTTTAACAAGATGATAAATATTGCAAAGGAGGACAGCGAGGATGCCACGGCTCTTGTTGCATATATGCCAATATCTTATGGGTCTATTTTAAGGGGCATATCAAAAAACACAAATAATGCTATAGAGTTTGGCAAAACGGTTGTTATTAACGGCATCACATACAAAGGTGTGATTGTAATCAATGAAATACCTGTGTTGCTGGTGCCTAAAAAACGATTGGTCACAAAGCTTGTGGTAAATGATGGCAGAACCTCGGGGCAGACAGATGGCGGCGTTATATCGGCGACAGATGCAAAACAAATACATATGCTTGTTGTTGGAACAGATGCACCGATTGCCGCCGCAAAGATTGACAGTCTAAAACAATTTTCTGCTGAAGAGAACCAGCTTTCCGATGGCACGGCAATCAAATTTCACCAAAAGCACGATTGCTGGGTAAAGAAAAACCAAATTGTCACAGTTGCCGCTGTTACAGTTCCAACCGTTTAAGGAGAAGCGATATGAAACTTGAAAAAAATGGGCTAGTTAGAATAAGCGAAGATGAAGACACTATTCAGCGATTGCAGCAAGAGGGGTACGCCAGCACAGAAACGGAGCAACCCACAAAAGACGCATCAGATAAAAAGCAAAAGGAGACCTCTCCAAAACAAGTACCGCCCGAGGAGAAATAGAGTATGGAAGAACAAAAAAACAGAATTTGTAAAATTGTGAAATCCCTGCCGGACTGTGAAGCTGTAAATGATATTGTGTTAAGAATATATGTGGGAATTGTACAGCAGAAAATATGTGATTTTTGTTTTAGAGAAGATATGCCAATTCAGTTAGAGGGCACAGCAGCACTGATAGTAGTAGACTTGCTAAAAGCCGATGCCATCATTGCCGACAGCGGCAAAAAAGTTTCATCAATTTCTCGTGGAGATACAACAATACAATATGGTGTTAGCATATCAGAAAATGCAGCAGCTTTGATACATGGATATGAAAGCCAGTTATATCGCTGGCGAAAACTCAAGCCACCAAGGAGCAATTAATATGAATGAAGCAGATATTATAGCGACCACATATAGCGACAAGTGCGATATCATTCGCCCCACCAAAAGCGAGGTAAACAACAAAACTGTTTTTATAGAGGTTGCCCTTGCACATTCCATACCCTGCTCGCTGTCTCAAAGCGGTACAGCAGAAGTTAATCAATCACCAAGCTTTGCTACAGCCACAGGACAATACAAGCTATTTGTACGACCGGATGTCGACATACAAGCAAATGATATTATTATAGTTTCACAAGGGGTGGGGGTAAAACACCGATTATATGCCGGAAAGCCGGCAAGGTATTTATCCCACCTTGAAGTGCCGCTAAACGAAAAGGATGTGACTATCTAATGTCAAAGACAGAATTTGAATTTGATGGGCTGGAGGAACTGGACAAAAATTTAGCACAAATAATTGAGAAACAATATCCCGAGGAATTTAAGGCAATGATTGTCCGTGCTGCAGGCGAGCTTGACAAGCGTGTTAAAGGTCTTACTCCGGTTAAGAATGGAAATTTGCAGAAAAGTTGGGATATCGGAAAAGTTGTTAAGGAGGGTAATATCTATTCTATAGAAGTTTACACCAATGTGGAATATGCTGCTCCTGTAGAATACGGACATCGTGCAGGCAGTCGGTTTGTAAAGGGAAAGCATATGATGCAAGTTTCATTGTCGCAGATAAATCAGCTTATGCCCAGCTTTTTAGAAGAGTGGATAGACGATTTTCTTGCTGAACATCCGCTTTTTTAAGGAGAAATTATGTGGATAAAAGATATTGAAGATGCCATTGTGCTAAAGCTCCAAAATGCTTTTCCCGACATTGACCGTTTTACCGATGAAATAAGCAGGCAAAGCGACAAGCAATTTTTCATTGATATTTTTGGAATATCAGAAAAAACAGATGGTGCAAACCATACACAAAAGTTTGCAGATATGGACATTGTATATAAGGACAAAAACCATAGCCAAGAAAACTATCACCAAATTGCAGAGATGCTGGACGGGTTATTCCGTCCGGTATTTTATTTTAAAAATCGTGCAATAACTGTTAACGAGACAAGTATATCAATTGTTGATGAGATATTGCACTTCACTTTTTCTATAAGTTATCGTGACAGCATAGCAGAAAAAGCCCACGGTCAGATTATGGAAAATATCAAATTGAATTTAAGGAGGTAAAAAATGGCTGGATTACCGTCAATCAATGTCGCCTTTTCAAAGCTTGGCAGTACCTATGTGGACAGAAGCTCTAAAGGGACAGTTGCTTTAATACTAAAGGAGGGAGCTGGGACAGAGCCGATAAAG
>JAVWUR010000080.1:0-10167 GCA_036667055.1 Oscillospiraceae bacterium | reverse complement strand
CTCTCAATGCTATGACTATCACTCAACTGCACCTATTTTGCTCCAATGACACGACAAAAGCTTACAGACAGTATTGTTTGTAAGCTTTTGTTGTTTTTGCAGAAAAATCAAACTGTCAGTAATGCGTCAGTAGCAAAACACCTTTGACTTTTTTTATTTTACCTATTGACAACCTAAAATCTATATGATATGATTTTGATATCATACAGATATGTCAATCGCTTTGTAGCTAGGCTGATGCAATTACGCAAGGGGCGATTAAGCTAATGACGATGATAACACAACTGTAACAATAGGAGAAAGAATTATGGAAGAAAAAGTTTTAAAACGCAGTAAAAATGGTATGTTGGTGCTGATAGTGTTGCTGCTGGCGTGCGTTGGAGCAATCGCCCCTATCACTTATGGTGCGATGATAGAGAGTGTCCCCTTGGTGCTTTTAGGGGTAGGTATTCTGTGCACTGCCTTTGTTTGTTTTTTTGGATTAAAGATTATCAAGCCACAGGAAGCATTGGTTTTGACCCTGTTCGGCAAATATATGGGCACCTTGAAAACGGAGGGTTTCTACTTTGTGAACCCCTTTTGTTCCTCGCTAAACCCTGCCTCGGGGACAAAATTAAGCCAGAGCGGTGATGTTCGCAGCCAAGTTAAATCCGCTGTTTCTGCCATGGAAAACGGCTCTTCGGAAGCCCCCTCTAAGAAAATTTCCCTTAAAATTATGACCCTTAACAACAACCGCCAAAAGGTCAATGACTGTCTTGGCAACCCTATCGAAATCGGCATTGCTGTTATGTGGCGTGTGGTGGACACCTCAAAAGCGGTATTTACCGTGGACAACTACAAGGAATATCTATCCTTGCAATGCGACAGTGCTTTGCGTAACATTGTGCGGCTTTACCCATATGATGTGGCACCGAACATTGACACCACAGGGGACGGCGTTGCCGACGAGGGCAGCCTGCGTGGCTCCAGTGAAATTGTGGCGGCTCGCATAAAGGATGAAATTCAAGGAAAGGTAGAGCAGGCAGGTCTGGAAATTTTGGAAGCTCGCATAACCTATCTTGCCTATGCTCCGGAAATTGCGGCGGTTATGCTACAACGTCAGCAGGCATCTGCCATTGTGGACGCTCGCAAGATGATTGTGGACGGCGCAGTGGGAATGGTGGAGATGGCACTTGACCAGCTTAACCAAAAAAATGTTGTGGTTTTGGACGAGGAGCGTAAGGCGGCAATGGTCTCGAACCTGTTGGTAGTGCTTTGCGGAAATCACGATGTTCAGCCCATTGTAAATTCCGGTAGCCTGTACTAGCCATGGGAGACACTTCGAAAAAACAAATCCCCCTGCGCCTGTCACAGCCCCTGTATGACGCTTTGGCAGGGTGGGCAGAGGATGATTTTCGCTCGGTAAACGGTCAGATAGAATATCTGCTGTCCGAATGTGTCCGGCAAAGAAAGAAAAACGGCAAGTACGTCTCGGAGCAGCTAGACGTGCCGCCCCAGTTTGATATAGAATAACAAAACAAGCCGTCAGCTTTAAACCGACGGCTTGTTTTTCATATAAAAGCTTTGTGCTGTGCCTTTTTGCGCCTATAATTAAACTAATTAAACCACAAACTCGCCCTTTAGGATAATCGCTTTATCGTCAAGATAGAGGTTTGGCTTTAAAATAATGCCATCCATATGACAATCGGCTTTGTTGGTGCCCCCAAAGGATGTGTTGGTGCCAAAGGCGATGTGTACCGTGCCATACACCTTTTCGTCCTCTAGTATTATGCCGCACAAAATCGCCTTTTCATTTGTGCCGATACCCAGCTCAGCGATGGTGCTATTGTTCTGATTTTTCAAAAGGATATCCAGCTTTTCGCTGCCCTCGCCCCTTATTTCCGTAAGCTTTCCCTTGGCAAGCTTTACAAAAATAGGGCTTTCCAGCTTGCCTATTCCCACCATTGAGCCGTCAATCATCATTTCGCCGTCTGCGCCGTCCTCCAGTGGTGCGATGTACGCCTCCCCCGATGGAATGTTGCCGCTTGTTCCCTTTTCACGATATACTCCGGGGCTTGGCACTCCCTTTCTCCCCTCCAAATTAAGGGTGAGGGTGTAGCCGTCCTTTTCAATTCGTGCTGTTTTTGCCTGTGTCAAAAGCTCGGTAATCTTGGCGGTTATCTCAATCACCTTGTCATAATCCGCTGTGATTGCCCCTTTTAGGAACATCTCCTGGGTTATCCCCGGCATTGTTCCTACACGAGCGCCATTTTTAACCGCTTCTATTCTGGCGTTGGTATGTGTTAAAGATTTTGCTGTAGGGCACACCACCACATCACTGTTTTTCATGGCGCTTGCCACCGCTGCCGGCGGCTCTTCTCCCGACACCTTGCGCTCCTTCATCACCATGAGCTGTGCCTCGCAGCCAATCTCCTTTGCCGCCTCGTAGATAGCCGTGCCTATATCTAGCTTCACATCGTCCGTCACCACCAAAACGCTCTCGGTGGTTTTTGCCCCCATACAGGAAAGCAGTACGGATTTTGCACTTTGTTTCATATCCATTTAATTTCTCCTTTGGGCTTTACCCCTGTTTTATCAATCCACAAGCTCCCGAACAACTCTCGCCAAGATGGTTCTGGACAGGACTATATTTTTCCCTGTCAAGGCACGCACCTTATCCTTCATCTCTTGGGTGTAGCCAATGCAGTCCATAACCACCAAATCAACATCTAGGTTCTTTATAATTGCCGCTGCATCTAGCAACTCCTGCTCCTCTTTGTAGGGAGATGCCGGTATTGCGGTCACCTCTTTTACAAAGTCACGCCACTTGTTTTCCGCCTGCTTCACCTGCATTACATCGGGGGTGATAACTGCTATTTTTGACCGCTGTGCCACCGCCGGCACCAGTGCATTTAGCACCTTGCATGGGAAAATAAGCGGCACTGTGGAGGTGAACACGTCGGGGAAATCCCCTGTACACAGGAATATAATGGAGCTAGCCCCCTCCTTTTCCAGTTTGTTTATACATTCCTGCAACCGTGGCAAAATATACCGCTCGGCAAACTTGACATTGCTGCCGTCTCTAAGCTTGGAAACGAGAACGTAGTCCCCCTCTGTCGGCACAAATGTCTCTATCTCCTCCCGTGTCAAGCCGTCCAGTCCACCCGCTTGAATTAGCTCGATGTTGTCCCCCAAAATCGGCAGCATATCCGGAGTGACGTCCTTTCTTGGGGACTGCCCGATTGTAATTGCCCCTATCTTTACCATATAATACTCCTTTCAAAAGATGGATAAGCTCCGCCCCACTTGTATTGGTGCGGAGCTTATCTTTATTTACAGTTAGTTATTTGATACGGTATTTCCACTGTATCTCTATGCTATCTACTCTTTGCCCAGCGTTTGGATGTGGTTCATCGTTCCATAAAGTGACACTATCTTGTCAAATTCTGCCTCATCATAAAACTTACATTCGCCTCTGCCAAAGGATTTTGCCACCTCTAGCATAAACCGTGCCGCTTCTTCAATGTCATTGAAGTGAGATGCTCCTGTGGCACAGCCGGGAACGGCAGTCTCGGTGGTTATTGCCACGCCAACGGTTGGTGCCGCAGTTGCGGTGGAGGGCTGCAAAATGCTGTTAAGATGGTACAAATCGTTGCCATAGGGTGTGATATCCTGCACTGTTATTGGGAAAACATAGGGCAATCTGCCGGTGGTGACCTGCATAATATCCAATAAATCATCACTGGTTTTCAGTATATACCCTTCCTTGACCGTTGGTGAAATTGCAAAACCTCTTGTGTTGATAACTCGGTTGCCCTTGGTTGTATCAACGGAAAGTATAGCATCCAGCTCGGGAGTTACCTCCTCCTTGTTCACCTGCGCCATATTAACAGGGGAATCCATAAAGGCAACAGGGGTGTGCGGTCTTGTGGGTGCAATAGGGCATATATGGGTGGAGATAAACACGTCTCCGTCCAGTGCGTCCCCTTTATTCTGCATATCCAAAAGCTTTGCGGCGATGGACAGGGCTATCAAGGCACCGTCTCCGTCCGACACAAATCCTATTCTCTCGGGGCGTGCTCCAATCCCCCCTAATCTGCCTAAAATTCCTATTGTCGGGGCAGTTTTTCCCACAGTCTTGCCCTTTAGCCCCGGAATTCTCACCTTTACCATATCGGTGTGACCCTTAGGGCCTGTCAGCTCGTAAACCTCTACATTTGCATCGGGATTGATGGACTTTAGATATTTTTCTACCACCGCTCCGCTCACATGGATATCGTCCAAAATATCATACAACTGGATAATTTGCTTTATAAGCATAATTTTATATTCCTCTCATTTTGATTTTAAAAGTTAAGATGTTCAACAATTTTCTTGCCGATTATATCCTCAATCTGGCGTAGCAAGGGTTTTTCATACATGGTTTTGGAAAGGTGCAGGTTGCTCATGTCCGTGTTTATAATGTACACCTCTCTGCCCTTTGCCATCATAGCCGTGGTCACCGGTTCGCCGGTTTTTGCATCTATTGTCATAATCAGATTTGGGAAGGTGGAAACCCTCTTGCCGTCCTTGTCAAGGGTCATGTACTCATTCCAAAAGGTTAGCTCATGGCCGTTTACCACGGCACGTCCCACGTCAAAGCCGCCCTCACCTCTAATGTCAAATTCCTCCACAACGCCCCGAGTGACAATCGACCCGTTTAGAAAGTCCACCGCCGCATTAACGCCCTGTTCAACCGAGCTTTCACAGCCCTTAGAGTACACCTCGCCCAAGGCGATGGCGTGGGAAATTCCTCCTATAGCAGCATTTTCCTTGGCGTATGCCGCCGTCACAGGATTTCTTGCTACCGCCACCAAGCCCCCTGCCTCTACCGATGCCATCCTCACAAGCTTTGCCGTGTGGTCGATAGTGCCCTTTAGCACGCACTCCACATAGTTGCCTGTTTCCGGATTGCCGCCGGCGCAGGCTTGGCAGGTGATATAGCTTGGGTCAAGGTGCAAATTCATGCTGCCCATAACCCCTGTTGGGTGCGCTCTGCCATTGCAGGGTGCGTCAATGAGGGGCAGCCCTGTCAATGCCGATTGCAGCCAGCCGTTAACCGATGCCTCACCGCCATTTTCATTGGTGATGATGCCCCCGATTTTAGCGTTGCAATTTTCCTCGAACAGCTTGATGGTCTGTGCAAAATGGCTGGCGTACAGGAATTTGTTCGCTGCGTTTGGTGCTCCCACAAGACCCACCGTCAACAGTAGTGCATCCTCGTCAATGTCCTGTATATCCACAAGTCTCAAATCTGTGTAGTCCACTGCAATGGAGGCAAATTCTCTGCCCTTGTCAGGGGAGCCGCCACCGCCGCCCCCTAAAATTGTTCCGCCTAAAATTGCGTTGTCCAGTGCTGCTTTATCCAGCTTCATGCCCTTGTTCATATCCTATCTCCTTTTGATAACATTCGAGTTTACACAATTTATGTCAGGTGTCGCCCTCGACCTTCAATATGACCTTTTCATCTTTCAAATTAACTTTTGATTTTTCATATGACCTTTTCATTTTTCAAAAGCAGGGCATACACTGTATGAGTATCGTTATATGCCCGCTTACATACCATTGAATGTCCTTTATAGTTTTAGATAAATGCCTTTATTACACTGGAGATAAAACCGTAAATTCCATCGCCTGCAATAAGCCCTGCATCTCTTACTTCCATAAACTCTGTGCCGAAAATCATTCTAACAACCACTGCGGCCAAAACGCCGATACCATAGATTGGGTTGTTTAAAATTAAGCCTGTTGCAAATAGAACGCCTACCATCTTGGTGCCAAAGGCAAGCTGAATTACCGCTCCGGGGATAGCCCAAAGTAACAGCTCCTTTAAAATAGCTGGGTCAGCGCCTGCTTTTATTGTGGTTACAAAGGTATTGCTTATAGGTGGGAACAGACCTTCCTTCATAAACATTGTACCAAAAACTACAACAACTGCTATGCCTATAACAACGCCGATAGCCTCAATGTAGACCTGCTGACGTCTGCCGTACAGTTCATATTCCGGATCTTGCCCTCTGCCTCTTAAAATCCAGCCTGTCTTTAAGTCGTACCCCATATCTGCAAAGCAGGGGCCAACAGAGCTGATGTAGCCGGTCATAACCGCTACGCAAAGGGGTGGGAAGCCCATAATTACCCCAAAGGTCATAAATATTGTGGTGATGGCAAACGCCGGAAACCATCCTGAACGCATTGCCGCCATACCTACAAGCGCCATGGCAACGGTGGAGGAAAAGCCTGTCCACAGTGTCCAAAGTATAAGCTGAGGTATGCTCATCTGGCTGATTATTCCCGTTATAGCTGCCACTACAAATGCTCCTGCTATGTGCAGCCCAAGAGATGCCCCAATGGATTTTGTAGCTTTTTTATCGCTGACGGTAATATTGTATTGGCTTTCCTCTTTGTCCTTTGTGCCCTTTACAATAGCTAAAACGCATTGAATTAGCGCCATGAGTCCGGCACCTATCATAATGCCCTGAGCTATATTTGTCTTGCCCATGTCAAAGCCGAAAAGCTGTTTTGAATATCCTCTAAGTATAAGCCCTACTCCTAGAGCTATCATTGAATGGAGGTTCGCTATAAAAACTATACCTATTCCGGCTACCGGAATTTTAAAATAGCTGCCTATAACGCCCAAAGCCAGACCCTCTATCAAACGTCTGCCCTTTTTGCCGCCCTCGTCTCCGGCTTGGATGGCACTGGCTGTGGCAACCCCTGGAGGCCATGCACCGGCGGCGGGGAAAATCTTAGAGTCAAAAATGCTTCCCACCACGAAAACCGAGATAACACTGCCGATTACCGTGCCGATTGCCATGGGTATAATGTATTCGGGTGAACCTATTATAAACATTATGGCAATGGCGATAAACCCACAGTTGGCTGCGGAAAATCCAGCACCCGACACTATTGTCTGCACTAGGTTTTGTCTTTCCAGTGAACGGAAGCTTTTAAATGCACTAAGTGGTAGCCGAGCGAAAATCATAGCAAATATCGCCCCTATAAGGGATGTGTTTGGTGTTGTGCCAACCTTGCCGATAATCTGCATACAGATTACCGCCGAGAGAAAGGACAGAATAATTCCAAAAATTAAAGTTTTTGGCTCGAACGCCGAAATGCCCTTGCTTTTTTCTTCTTTTTTTACTTGAGCTGTGTCTGCATCTTTCATAAAATAACCCTCCTTTTAAATTACTGAGCTTGCCCTTAGGGACGAGCTGATAGCGGTAGAGACTCCCTCTTAAAGCCTCTTGGCTTTGTAGATTATAGCTACTTATTTTACATCATTGGACAAAATAACAGGCAATTATCCACAAATCCATTGTGGCTTATTATAGTATAACTACCCTAGTCACGTCTATATGCAGCCCGAACAAAAAGTCCCGATGTTATAGTGCAACCTGCACATTATAACAAATTTAATTGACTAACAATACAACTTATTATATAATAAATAGCAGTAAATATGGACTATTGTCCTAAAAGCTTATTTATTTGAAATATTTGTGTAATACACAATTGTGCATATTGAACATTTTATTTTAGGAGGGATAGCTATGCCCATCACTGTGAGAGATGCCCTTGAGGGGTCTTTAAAGAGCTGCACGCTGCTAGCCGGCGCTACAGGGCTTGACCGAGTTATAACCTATGCCGGTGCTATGGAGGTGCCAAACATAGCGCCTTGGCTTTCAAAGGGCGTATTTTTAATCACCACCGGCTATGCGATTTTTACAGAGGAAGATGTGGACAACACCGTGGCTGTTTGCAATTTAATCAATGTCATATCTTCTATTGAGGGGGCAGGGCTTGCCCTCAAAACCCGATTTATCGGGCCTATTGGGCCGGAGGCACTCGCCCTTGCGGATGAGCTGGGTATTCCCCTTGTTGAGGTGCCGTCACAGGTTCGCTTTGTGGATTTAGAGCTGCCGCTGTCCAAGGCAATTTTAGATGAACAAAACTTAAACCTTGAATATTCTCAGACCATCCACTCTAGGTTTATTGAGCTTGAATTAAATGATGGCGGCATTGGGAATATTGCCGATATGGTCTATAATTTAATGAAATCTCCCATTGTTATCACCGATGGCAACTTTCAGATTAAGGCGGCTAAGTTTAAGGGCAACTGGAATGATGCCGCAAAAGATTTTGCCTTATTTCTGGAGGAATGTCGCCCCCTTATAGATGAATTTAATCTTTCCACCTCCAGCAACATGGACTTTTCCCTTGAGCGATATGACGGCAGATATCTCCACTACATAATGAGAAAAATCAACCTAAAAAGCAGGATAGGCGGCTATATCTTTGTCTGCTCCGGCACGGAAACCCCCAGTGAAATGTCCAAAATAATAATCGACCATGCCGCCACCGTCACCGCCTTGGAGCTGTCCAAGCATGAGGCGATAGCCGAGCAAACCAAGATAACGGAAAATCATTTTTTTATAGATATAATAACAGGCAATGTGAAAACCGAGGAGGAGGCAAAATTCCGAGCTAACAACCTGCACTGGATATCCTTGCCCCTTAGCCTCGTGGTTTTTGACGTGGATCGCTTTGAGGAATTGTCGAGAACCAAAACGGAAAAGGAGCTTTACGATATAAAGGAGCGCATAGCCGGCATTATAAATGTACATATGTATTCCGGCGACATGAAATCCACCGTCCTTCTTAAAAGTGACAGCTTTACCTGTCTAATTCCTCACAGCTATACAAGCCAAATGATAGAAAGCTCCGTTAAAATTATTCAAAAGGAAGTTTTAAGCCAGTTTTCTTTGGGTATCACCGCCGGCATCTGCGAAAATGTCAATTCCTACCTAGAGCTAGGCACCGCCTATAATGACGCCCGAGACGCCATATGTATTTCACGGCGAGAGGGGCGAGAAAATTCTCTGGTATTTATCAAAAATGCCAAGCTGGAGCAGGCCTTGCTAACCACCGCAAACAATGTATATTTTGGCGAGTATCTGGATTTAACCCTCAACCGCCTCATCGCCTACGACAAAAAGAACGGCACTCAGCTACTGGAAACCTTGACTCAGCTTGTGGAGTGTATGGGGGTTAGGACTGCCGCTGCCGAAAAATTATTTCTCCACAGAAACACCTTGACCTATAAGATAAAAAAAATTGAGAGTATCATCGGGTGCAATCTCTCCCGTTCGGAGGATTTACTCTGCCTTGGCATCGCAATAAAAATCAGCCGATTTGTAGACAATCCTCCCCTTTAAGCTTTGCTAGAAAAGTGCTCTGCCCCTCTTGACAGGGTATCTGCACTGTGATATTATAGATACCAACGGTATGTAATGAGGTGTATTTTATGGCGAGGAACAAATATCCGCAGGAGACGATAGATTTAATTTTAAAGCAGGCATTGGAGCTTTTTATTGAAAAAGGGTATGACAACACCTCTATTCAAGATATTATTGACAATTTAGGGGGGCTGTCCAAGGGGGCTATCTACCATCATTTTAAATCGAAAGAGGAGATTTTTGAGGGTGTGTGTGGCAAGCTTGGGGCAGAAAACACCGAGTATTACAATAAAATTCGGGATGACCGCACAAAAAACGGCTATGAAAAGCTAAAGGCTGTGGTGCGTAGTGCCTACGCAAACCCCAACAATCAAGTGCTGCTGTCTATGTCGGGGCACATTATGTCCGACCCTAAATTTTTGATGGCACAAATTAAAGGTTCCTATGAGCTGGTGTCCCCTTTTTATATCGAGCCGATTATTCGCCAAGGTGTGCTGGACGGCTCTTTAAAAACCGACCACCCCAAGGAGCTTGCGGAGGTTATCATCACCCTGCTAAATGTCTGGCTTAACCCTATGATTATAGCCTCCTCCACCGCCGAATTGAAGGGCAAGCTAGAGTTTTTTGACATACTGCTAAAAGGGGTGGGTGTAGATTTATTTGACCAGGAGATAATGGAACAGTACCTGTCATACTGCCAGCAATACGAGGGGGTACGCTCAAAATAATGCTATTGTTATGGCGCTTTGCTTATCACTGCTTGTCACTGCTTTGCGGTGCTTTGCGGTGCTTTGCCGTTGCGTGCTGTGCTCTGCTTGCTGTGCTCTGCGTGCTGTGCTCTGCGTTGCTTTGCTCTGCGTTGCTGTGCCCTGCGTTGCCCTGCCCTGCCCCCCCCTCACCTCTCCCTCTCCAC
>JAVWUR010000079.1:0-10258 GCA_036667055.1 Oscillospiraceae bacterium | reverse complement strand
CAACTCGCTGCTGCTGGCCGCCGGAAAGCTCGGTTGGCTTGTGGCAAAGGCGAGAGTCTAAGCCAACCTGCAAAAGACTTTCCTGTGCAAGGGGCTGTGCCTTTTCGCTGGAAAGCCCACGAACCAAAAGGGGCATCATAACATTTTGCAACACGCTGTACTGAGGTAAAAGGTGATATTTTTGAAAAATAAACCCGATTTTTTGGTTGCGAAGCAGGGCTAGCTGTGCCTCATTGCAGGGCATAACATCCTGACCGTCAATAAAATATTCTCCGCTATCCGCAGTGTCCATACAGCCGATAATGTTCATAAGGGTGGATTTTCCCGACCCGGACGCACCGAGAATTGACACAAATTCACCCTTTTGGACGGAAAAATCAACGTCCTTTAACACATGGAGACGGTTTTCTCCCATACGATATTCCTTGTTGATTTTTTTTAGCAGCAGCATACTATTCATAAAGAAAAACTTCCGTCAAGTTACCCTTATCATCCACAAAGATGTTCATTATAGAGCCTTTTTTAATGTCGGAAAGCTGTTTTTCCTCGCCCATGGCGTCCTTGATTTTCATACCACCTGGGATGACAAAGCTTTTTATTTCCCCTGTGTATTCAACTTCTACTCGCTGTGCCGCCCCACCGCCGCCGGATATGGCCGGCTGCATTAAAGTTGCAGGCACAGACCCGTCCTCACTTGGCTCTGGGGGTGGGGTGCTCTCGGCTTCCGGCATCTCCGGCTCCTTTGCTAAGTTTAATTCCAGCTCATTGCCGGCGACCAAGGAAACCTTTCCAAAATAGGAGGTGGAAGAGACGGCAGGAGCATCGTTTGCAGGGGTTTCCTCGGTTTTAGGGGTGCCTTGGCAGGCACAAAGGGACAGAGCAACTGCGGTGGCAAGTAAAACAGATAATAATTTTTTCATGATAATTTCCTTCTTTTCTTTTGTTGTTTTATATTATTCATAGGACAGAGCGTCCACAGGCTTTAACAATGAAGCCTTGTAGGCGGGGTAGAAGCCAAACACGGCACTGGTGAGCACGGCAAAGATAAAGGCTATAACAAAACCTTCAATAGAGGGGGCGATGGGCATATCTGTGCGCTGCATAAACCACAAGCCCACACCGCTGACAGCAATTCCCACCAGTGCGCCCATCACGCCTATAGAGAGAGACTCAAATAAAAATTGCAGCAGTATGTCACGGGCAGGGCTGCCCAGTGCCTTTAAAACCCCAATTTCTCTAGTGCGCTCCTTGATGGTGACAAAGAGAACATTCATGATGCCAATTCCCCCCACGGTTAAAACAATCATGGCGACGGAGGTAAGCAGCATACTCATGGTGCGGGCGGATTTTGTAGCCGTCTCTATGCGGCTGCCGGCGTCCTCCACCGAGTAAAGGCGGCTGTCCTCCATATAATAGTTCAGCGTGCCTTGAATGTACGCCATCGCCGATTTTACATTTTTTAGACCAGACACCTTGGCGATTATTTGCGGTACGGAATAGTCGTTGTGAATTTTGCAGTTAACCATGGTGGAGTAGGGGATATAGATGGTGGTGTCATGATTTATTCCCTGCAAGCCGTCCTTGTTTCGGGCGAGCACCCCTATTATCTCAAAGCGCTCCTCACCAATTTTTATTCTGCCGCCCAGTGCCTGCTCCGCCGTACCAAAATGCTTTTCCGCTAGGTCAAAGCCTAGCACCGCCACCTTTTCGGAAAATTCAAAATCCGAGGGGGCAAAATCATTTCCTCCGAGAAATTCCAGAGAGAAAACCGATGTAAAATCGGAGCTTATCCCCGTGACATCTACAAATTCTTTTGCCTTACCCAGTCGTGTTTCCACGGTATTTTGGTTTCGAATACAGATGTTTTTAAGGTGGGGGTTCTCGCTGCGGATGTTTTGGAGCAGCTCCTCGTCCAGCTTTTCCACCTTGGAGGTATCAAAGTTGCCGTCCAGCTTTTTGTAGTCAAGATTTACAAAAACCGTGTCGGCAGACATCCCCGAGTACTGCGCCTCGGCATCGTTTTTTGCCCCCTGCCCGATGGCGATAACCAAAACTATGGTGGCGGTGCCCACAATTATTCCAAGGCTTGTGAGCAGAACCTTAAACTTATTTTGCAGGGTGTTAATGCCAACTAGATAAAGCAGTTCACGAATTTTCATAGCGCTCCTCTACCACCGCCACATCCCCTTGGTTTAGCCCCGAGATAATTTCGGTAAGCCGCCCATTGGAAAAGCCGGTGGTGATTTCTCGCCTTTCCAATACCCCCAATTCATCCGCCACAAAAACGTAGCTTTTGCCCTCGTCAAAGAGGATAGCTTTGTTTGGCAGGGTAAGAATATCCAATTTTTGCTTTACAATCAAGGTTGCGTTGGCGCCCATGCCGTCCAGCAGCTCCTCTTGCGCTTGGGGGATGGTGACGGTGACAAGAAATTTCCCTTTTTCATCCTGTAGATAGGATTTTGCTTCCACCTTGCCTAAAAAAGTTAAATCCGGATAGGCGTCCACATAAAAAGATACCTCCTGCCCTATGGAAATGTCGGAAATATCCACAGGGTCAACCTGTAAATCTAAGCGTCTCTCCTCACAAAGCCCCAGCTCCGCCACTGGCGTGACACTGTCGGTAATGCCGTTTACCTTGTACCCAAGAGCGGTGATGACCCCATCGCTGCCCGCTTTTATTGTGGGGTCTTTGCGAAAGGCTTGCAGCTCATCACAAGCCTCCTTGGAAAGAGCGTAGGCGGCAAGACCTTGAGAAATTTGGCTGTCATATAAAGCGTGTTGCGCATCTCCTTGGCGCACAATAATCCCCACCGTTTCATCATCTTTAATACAGGCGGCATTGTGCTGCTCGGTCAGGGCATTAAGCTCGCCCTTTGCGGCGGTAAGCTGAGTGTTTGTCACGTCAATATCCACTTGAAGCTGTTGTATTTGTGGGGTAAGGCTGGACAATAGTGCGTTAAAATCGGTGGTTTCAAGGCGGAGCTTCTCTAGGGATATTTGGGAAATTTTAGCTTCATTTGCTGCCTTTTGTCCCTCCAGCTCTACAATTTTCACACTGTTATCATTTACCGTGTCCAGCTTCAAAACGTCAATTTGGGCTTGCAGAGCAAGGTTCTCACCGGTAAGGGCGGATATATCCTTGGTGTACTGGGCAAGGGTTTCCAAACGTCCGGCTTGTTGCGCTTGCAGTGCGGCAAGCTCCGCACTAAGCTGCTCTTTTTGGGCGGTTTTTGTGGTGATGGTTTGCTCTAATAGGGATTTTTTGGCGGTGATGGAGGCGGTTTTTTCATTAAATGCAGCGGCTCTTGCATCACGAATATCCCCTATCTTTTTTTCAAGTTCAAGCTGATAGTTGCGTTTGTCTGCCTTTAATTTGTCCACGGCAAAGCCATCGGCGCTAAGCTTGTCATTGGCGGCTTTTAGCTTTGTGTCTATGTCCTCCGCTGAAAAAATGGCAAGGACATCGCCGCTTTTAACACGGTCGCCTACCTTAACGGTATACTCTTTAATCTGCAAGGGGATGGGGACAAACTCGCCCTTTCTTTGAGAGGTTATGCCGCCGGTTGCATCAATTCCAACGATAATGCTGTCCTTTTTTGCGGTATATTCTCGGCGGCGAGGGGGCAGCTCCTCCTTTGTGGGGGTGAGGGCGGAAAAAACTGGCAGTGCTATCAAAGCAAGGGCACAGACACAGAGAGCAGCCGCCTTTTGCTTTTTAGATAAATTTATCTTTGTAAGGGTGAATTTCATAATACTAAGTCTCCTTTTTTGACAATAACAGGAGTATAGCACAGGGCATATAAAATCCGTGTAAAGAAAATAAAAAAAATCTTTACACGGATTTTATAGAAATATGGTAATATAGAGGATAGAGAATGGTAATATAGAACATTAAAATATATTTTAGGGGGTATTCCATTGAAAATATTGGTGGTAGAGGACGAAAAAGACCTGCGTGAGTCGCTGACAGAGGCACTGCGCCTTGATGGCTATGGGGTGGATTGCTGTGAGGACGGAGAAAAAGCAGACCAATTGGCGTTTGAGGAATGTTACGATTTGATTATATTGGATTTAAACCTGCCTAAATTGGACGGCATGGAGGTGCTTAAAAATATACGGAGGAACAACTGCTTAGTAAATGTGCTCATACTATCCGCTAGAGGAGCAACCCAAGACAAGATTAATGGGCTGGATTTTGGGGCGAACGATTACATGACCAAGCCCTTTCATATGGCGGAATTGCAAGCTAGGGTGCGCTCACTGCTGCGGCGAAAAACTGTTCAGGAAAACACGGTGCTCACCTGTGGGGACATTGCCCTAGACACCATTTCACATAGGGTGACGGCAAAGGGCGCTCTTGTGGCACTCACAGGAAAAGAGACGGCAATACTGGAATATATGCTGCTGCACAAAGGCGGTGTTATCAGCCAACAGGAGCTACTGGAGCACGTTTGGGACGGTAGTGTAGACTGCTTTTCCAATTCGGTGCGAGTGCATATATCCTCCTTGCGCAGAAAGCTTGGGAGGGAATTGGGTATAGACCCCATTAAAAATAGGATAGGCGAGGGGTATACCCTCGAAGAGGTGTAGGCTATGGGAAAAAGAAAAATGACACTGCGCTTTAAGCTGACCGCTATTGTGGTGGGGGTTATGGCGGTGATGTGCGTTGCGCTGACGGCAATCTCCTTTTTTGCCTCGCAAATAATTGTGGACGCTGTGCCCATGACACCGGCGGTCACCACCGGCACACAGATAGAGGAGCTTACCCCTGCGGTGATAGGCACAATGGCAGCACTCACGCTGAGCGCTCAGCAGGCGGCAGTTTCCTTTAAAAATATAACCTTGGCGGCTATGGTGCTGGTGATAGCCATAGGGGCGCTGTGCAGCTGGGCGATTATAAAAAAAGAGCTGCAACCCTTGGAGGAGCTGTCCTTACAGGTGGCGGCGCTAGGGGCAGACAACCTGTCAACCCCCATTAAGGTACACACCACAGGGGATGAAATTGAGCAGCTTTCCACCGCTATCATCAAGATGCTGGAAAGGGTAAATGACGCATATATCATGCAAAAAAACTTTTCGGCAAACGCCGCTCACGAGCTTAAAACCCCACTTGCCGCCATGCAGTCAAAGCAGGAGGTTTTCAAAATGAAACCGAGGACACAGGCAGAATATGATGGTCTGCTTGAAGTTATCTGCCGAAACACGCAGCGGCTGTCTAGCCTTGTGGGGGAGCTGTTGGAAATTACAAACCAAGCCCCCACGGACATGAGCCAAAGGATAGAGCTTGCCCCCCTCGCCGAGGAATTTGCCATTGATTTAGAACCACTGGCGAAAGAAAAAGGCGTTTTTATAACGGTGGAGGGGCAGGGGAGCATTGTAGGCAATGAGGGGCTTATCCAAAGGGCGCTATTCAACCTTATGGAAAATGCCATAAAGTACAATGTGGAAGGTGGGACAGTCACCGTAAAGATAGATAAACAAGGGGACAAGGTGCGGATTTTGGTGGAGGACACAGGGGAGGGCATCCCACAGGAGCAAAAGGACAAGGTTTTCGACCTGTTTTTCCGTGTGGATAAATCCCGCAGCCGAGAGATGGGGGGCAGCGGCTTGGGGCTTGCCATTGTGCAGCATATTGTGCAGCAGCATAACGGAGTTATCACGGTGAGGGACAATAGCCCACAGGGCACAGTTTTTGAGGTTGTGCTTTGATGATGAGTGCATGTGATAGGCGATAGACGGAATGTATATAGTAAAACAGCCCCTAGGCGAAAGGAATTTCCCATCCTTTTTGCCTAGGGACTGTTTTTTTGATGTGATATTTGCCTTTAATGGCCAGTAGAATTTACCAGCATTTTAAAGTTGCGGCTATAAGCCCGTTGTTGTCTAGCTTTGCTAATTCCTTTACCTTTTCAAGGTCTAAGCCCATGGCAGCGGTGATGCGGGTGCCATATTCAGGGTCTGCCAAAAAGCAGTGTACTGCATGGCGGTACTTTATGTTGTCTGTAACAGAAGCGATGTTGCGGGCGGTGTTGCCGATCAGCAGCTCTTTTTTGTCCTCGGCTAAAAGTCTCCACAGGTCACCGCCGGCACGGAAACAATCGTCCGTTGGGTCGTCCTTCGGGTCATAGCGGTACATTGCGCCCTCTAAATCCAGTGGAGGCTCGGAAACCTCCGGCTGTGCAGTCCATGCGCCATAGCTGTTTGGTGAGTAGGCAGGTGCTCCGCCATAGTTGCCGTCCACACGCATTGCGCCATCACGATGGTACTCGTTGACCTCGCACTTTGCACGGTTAACAGGTATTTCGTTGTGGTTTACCCCCAAGCGATAACGCTGTGCATCGCCGTAAGCAAAAAGTCTGCCCTGAAGAAAACGGTCGGGAGAAAAACCAATGCCCGGCACAACGTGTGCAGGGGTAAAGGCTGCTTGCTCCACCTCGGCAAAGTAGTTGTCGGGGTTGCGGTTAAGCTCCAAAACCCCAACCTCTATAAGTGGGTATTCCTTGTGTTTCCAAATTTTTGTGATGTCAAAGGGGTTCTCGTAATGGTTTTTCGCCTGTTCCTCCGTCATAATCTGAACATACATTGTCCATCTTGGGAAATCTCCGCTCTCGATAGCTTGATACAAGTCTCTGCCGTGGCTCTCTCTGTCCATTCCGCACAGCTTTTCTGCCTCTTCATCCGTTAAATTCTTAATGCCCTGTTGGGTCTTTAGGTGGAACTTGCACCATACACGCTCATTTTTGGCGTTGTAAAAGCTAAAGGTATGCTCGCCGAAAACGTGCATATGGCGAAAGGATGCAGGTATACCCCTATCGGACATAACAATGGTGGTCTGGTGGAAGGTCTCGGGGAGCAGCGTCCAAAAATCCCAGTTGTTTTGAGCGGAACGCATACCGGTGCGAGGGTCACGCTTAACCGCACGGTTTAAATCGGAAAAATTATGCACATCACGAATGAAGAAGGTGGGGGTGTTGTTGCCAACTAAATCCCAGTTTCCCTCCTCGGTGTAAAACTTGCAGGCAAACCCACGGATATCACGCTCTGCATCGGCGGCACCACGCTCGCCAGCTACCGTTGAAAAACGCACAAACACAGGGGTGTCTGCACCGGGCTGCAAAACCTTTGCACGAGTAAATTGTGAAATATCATGTGTTGCGGTGAATGTTCCATATGCACCCCATCCTTTTGCGTGCATACGTCTTTCGGGGATAACTTCACGGTTAAAATGTGCCATCTTTTCCATCAGCCAAACATCCTGTATCATGACAGGGCCTCTAGGACCTGCGGTTATGGAGTTTTCATTGTCGGCTACGGGTGCGCCTACTTCATTTGTGAGCTTTCTGTTTTCATCCATACTGATTTACCTCCTTAAATTTATTCTGTTGCTTTGGGCTGCTCGAAGGTGGGCAGCACTGCCGCAACAGACGGCGTTAGTTGTTAATTGTCCTTTGTAGTATCTGCTATAAGCGGTGGTTTTATCCCCCACTATGCCATCATTTTATCACTTTTTGCGCCACTGTCAATAGATTATTGATAGGCGTTACTAATAATATTTTCGGGGGTCAAAGGGGGAGAAAAGCCGTGAAATAAAGGGCGGCTAATGGAGATTAAGCCATTATTTTAGTTAGCTTGTCCCCCAGCGCACCCCAATAAAAGCTAAGCTTTTTCTTGGTAAATTGAAGGATAGACAGGGCAAGAGAGGGCAAACCAACAATCGTGCTCACAACGATTACTCGGCGCAGCCCCATGCTTTCAATGGGGAGCTTGCCCGAAAGAAAAGGGGTTAGCAGCAGCATATGGTACAAAAAGATGTACCAAGTTTTGCTGCCAAAGTAGGACACAACCCCTAGGGCTATTCTTACAATTCGGCTTTTAGCCAGCTGTGCTAAGGAAAAAAAGGAGTAGCACACAAACAGGGTGAGCAGGGAGAAAACTATATATATTATTCCCGGCGGGTTAATTCCATCGAACCAAAAAGGGTCAAGGGGCAAATCAAAGCTAGCCTCAGCCCGCAAAAACAGCCGCCGCCAAAGCTCCCATGCCGAGAGTGTTAGAAAAAGGCAGACAAAGCAACATTTTTTTGACAGCTGGAAAGCCCTGCTGCTCCCAAGTAAAATCCCTATATAATAAAGAAATAAATATGTTCCCCCAAAAAGATACCTCCCTCCGCCGTGAATGGGTAGGGTGTGGGCGTGGAGAATTAAGTAAAAGGAGAGGGGAAACAGCCCGATGATGGTAGCAAGCTGCCACAGGACAGGGCGGGGACGGGCGGCACAAAAGCCCACCCACCAAGTGAGTACGCTGCCTACTAAAATCAGTTGGAGAAAGAAAAACACAAAGTAGAACAGGCTGACATACTCAAAGGAAAGCACATTTGTAAGGTATTGTCCCAGAGAAAACTGCCCCTCATTTGCAATTTGATAGACCGCCACCGCCCCCATGTAGGACAAAAATAGCTTAAAAGCTTTTTTCAAATGCCTAGTGGGGGAAAATAAAATTTGAGATTTCTCATAGGACAGCCAACCGGTCACCCCAGCTAGCAAAACAAACAAGCCTACCGCCCCATAGGACACTCGTGCTATATCTTGATTTCCATATAAAAAACCGTTGCAGTGGTCGGCAAGTACGCCGCAGATAGCGACAAACTTAGCGCAGTCAATCCACTTAGCTCGAGTAAAAGGGTGGGTGTCAGCCATGGGAAACCTCCGAAACTACAATTGATGTGTTATTGCGTGGGGCAAGAGGGAAAGCACTTTCCCTGCCATTGCCACAAAAGGGTATATATGTAATATTATAATTTTAGTATAGCATATTTTGGGGCAAAACAAAACCCCAACCCTACAAAATAAAGAGTTGGGGTAAGGCTAAAGCAAAGCGGAGAGGGCACAGGGACGGTAAGCCGTGACTAATTAGCCATATTCTCAAATAGCTTTTTGGTGGCAAGAGCGATAAGTGAGGAAACTGCCCCCACACAAAGGAGAATGACACCGGAAAAATCGGCAAAGCGGTCGAAGATAATTCCGTAAAGCCCACTGCCTAAAGGCTGTGCGCACATTGCCGCCGACATCATAAGTGCTATTACCTTGCCTACAAGCTCTAGGGGCGTCTCCCTTTGCACCGTGGCTATCATCTCCACGCTGAAAACTGTGGCGAGAAACATAATGCCAAAGCAGGCGGCTGTGAGCACCACAAAGCTAGTCATGGGGGATGCGTTTAGCAGCAAGGGCAGGGCGATTGCACCGGCACAAAGACTGCATAAAAGCAGCAGAAGGTGGGCGTTTGCCAGCTTTAATTTGTGGCTGAACACAGCGGTGAACATTCCGCCGCACAGCCCACCAAAGGCTAAAAACCCTTGGGATAGCCCCAAAAGCTCGTCCCCCAGCCCCAAGGTTTCCACGATTAAAATAGGGGTTCCCACATTTATCATAGCGGATAAAACCAGATTAAAAAGGCAGACAAGCCCGATAATTTTAATCAAAATCGGCTTTTCCCCTCGCATATATCGGGTGCTGTCCCGAAAATCGCTCTTGATTATGGCGAACACCCCTAAGGAGTTTTCTCGTTTCTCATAGGGGATATGGATGAAAATTTCCATTATGGCGGAGGTTAAAAAGCACAGTATGCTGATTATTAAAATAGGGGTTATGCCAAAAGCCGCCAGCAGCATACCGCCGATTATAGGCCCGAGCAGTCCGGCTAGTGCGTTAACTTGGTTGACAATTGCACCGGCGGAAAGTATATTTTCTTCACTTACCAAGGCAGGTATGCTGGCTTGCACCGCAGGGCGATAAGCACCGCTAATGCCATAGAGCACCATTAAAATTACCATCATGAGGGGCACTAAAGGGATTTTGTCCAAGGTTAAAAGCAAAAAGGTGACAACGGCGGCTGTAAAAAAATCCAAAGCCACCATAATGTTGCGTTTGTTAACTCGGTCGGCTAAAACGCCCCCTAAAAAGGACAGGACAATCATGGGGAGAAAGGCACAGGCGGTGACTATGCCGAAAAGAGAGGGCGAGTTTGTCTGCCGCAAAAGATATAAGGGCAGAGCAAAGCATAAAATGGCGTTGCCGAAAAGGGAGATTATCTGCCCGATAACCACCAAAATAAAATCCTTGCCAAATTTTTTGTCTTTCATAAAAGTCCTCCAAAATTATTAATGTAAAAAGATAGATACCAACTGTCGGTATGTATTAGGGCATGAAAAACGGCGGAGAGGGTGAGGTGAGGGGGGCAGGGCAGAGCAACGCAATCGCAG
>JAVWUR010000078.1:0-10293 GCA_036667055.1 Oscillospiraceae bacterium | reverse complement strand
ATTTGCCTGCCCCCTCGGACACTCCCAAAATAACCGGACTGTTTTGCTCTTGGGCTGTGAGCAGCACCGCCTTTGTCCACTCGAGATTGTTGATGTTGAAAGCCCCTACTGCGTAGCCCTCTTTTTTCGCCTTCAAAAGCATTTCTTTAGCATTTACAAGCATTTTAATGTTCTCCTTTTATTGAAAATTTATTGTTTACTTTAATAGTTATAGTATACCATACAACCCTTGAAAATCCTATGAAATTTTGTCTTATTTTTTAATATTAAATCTTGCATAATGGAATATATATTGTTGTGCTATGCCCTCATAGCCACAGCACACCTGTGGTAAGCCCTCGGGAAACATAATCTCCATGGCTCTATTTATCCACACGTCATGGGGAAAGCTCTCATATTTTTCGCAGCTAAATAAAAGTACGCAGTCTGCCACCTTTGGGCCTACACCCTTTATCTGCATAAGATAATTTTTAGCATCAGGGTAGGTCATAGCCTTTATATTTTCCTCTTTTATCTCTCCGCTCACCACCTTTTGCACCGCATCATACAGATATTTTGCACGAAATCCAAACTTCATATCTATATAATCCTGCTGGGTTACCTCCTTTAGCTGCTCCGCTGTGGGAAAAGCAAAGCTGTCCTGTGCGCTGCTGCCATACCTTTGCGCCAAGGTGTCCGCCAATTTTTTTATCCGTGGAATATTATTGTTTTGGCTTATTATAAAGGTTATCAGCGTCTCGAAAAACCCTTGGTTTAACACTCGTATCCCTCGGGCGTATTCTATTGCCTTTTTCATCGTCTCATCTTGGCTGAATTTCTTTTTCAGTGTGGCATAATCTATGTCCAGCGCCAAAAAGTGGTATATCGCCCCCACAAGCTCCTCTGTTATGGGCACATTTAGCACCTGCACCCACAGATTTTCTCCCTCGTAACGGACGTAGCACAGCGCCCCTGCCATAAAGCCTTTAAACCCCTTTTCAAATGGGTCGAAGCGAAATGCCTGACCGCATAAAAAAGTCTCCTCCAGACTAAAATCTTGTATATTTAGGTAGATAATCTCATCATTTTCCAGTGTGTATTTCATAAATACCTCTCTCTTTGCAAATTTTACATTCTTTATGTATATTGTATCACAAAAAATATTTTTGTGTAGAAATTTCATATGGCATAATTGATTAAATTTTATTTTAAAACCCATAATTTTAATGAAAAGTTTGTGACAAGTTACAATTGACTTTTAAGATATAACATTAAGTTTTAAACACAGTTTTCAACACCATGTTGATAACTGGGTTGTTTTGACCTGAAGAATTTGTCGAAAACCTTGATTTTGCCATAGTTATTAACACTTTCCACAGGGTTTTCAACATTCGACAAGTTTTTAAACATCTACTATATGTAATTTATCCTTTACTTTTTTAGCGGATAAGTTTTTACTTTCAATACATAATGTTTTATGCATTGTGTAATGTATATAATTTTGCGATGAAAATATTGAGGTGAAATATGAGAGGCTTAAAGCACAATGTAATAGAAATCAACGATACCGACAATGCAAATATCGAAAGAATTCTTGTTTTTTTAACGCCCCAAGCAGAAAAAGTCAGCGTTATGACCACCCGTCAAGAGGCGTCTCGGCTTTTAAAACAGCTAGACATAAAAAAGATAAAAGCAAAGCCAAAATTTAACCTGAAATTTCTATTATTTTGCCTTGGCTGTGCCGCTGCGGCAATTTTATTATTAATAATTTTATAAAAGGCTTTTAAATGTTGTAGAAATTTGCTATAATATAAGATATATATATTTATTATAACATTTTTACTATAAAGGAGCTTTTTATGGACGATAAAAGCGAGATAATATACGGAAAAAACCCTGTCACGGAACTTTTGAAATCAAAATGTGCCGTTGACACTGTTTTGGTTGCGGATAATTTAAACCCAAGCGTACAAAGCTTTTACATGGCGCTTGCCAAGGATTGCGGTGCAGTAGTCAAGAAGGTGCACCCATTAAAGCTGAACACTCTGTGTCAGACGGACAGCCATCAAGGAGTTGCGGCGTATGCCAGCACCATTGATTATGTGAGCATCGAGAGCATTTTAGCCATTGCCAAGGAAAAAGGGGAAAGCCCCTTTGTTGTCATCTGTGATGGCATTGAGGATCCTCATAATTTAGGTGCAATAATGCGTTCTGCCTACCTTATGGGTGCTCATGGGCTTGTCATTCCCAAGAGAAACGGTGTGTCCGTTACCGGAATAGTCCACAAATCCAGCGCCGGTGCCTCCATGCATCTGCCTGTGGCAAAGGTTGCAAACATCGCTCAGGCGGTGAGAACCTTGAAAGACAACAATCTTTTCATCTACTGTGCCGATTTGAAGGGACAGCCGCTTTATAAACAAAATCTCACCGGTGCCATAGGTCTTGTTATCGGAAGTGAGGGTGACGGCGTTCAAACTTTGGTTAAGAGCCTGTGCGACGGCGTTGTTTCTATACCTATGGCTAACCCAAATTCCGGTGTTGACTCTTACAATGCCTCCGTTGCGGCAGGTATTATAATGTACGAAATTCAGCGTCAAAGAGTTTTAGCTAAGTAAGGGAGTTACGCTTTATGGCTAGCAGTGAAAAGGACATTGATAAAATTTTACGGGATATAGAAAAACGCAGAAGGATGAGTGGTGCTGTTGCGCCCTCAACGCCTACTGCGGATGTTGTTGTGCAACAAAAGGATAGGGTTTTAGTAAAGGGTTTGAAAACCGTGGAGCTTAAAAAGGCTGTTGAGACGGCAAAGCCCACTGACAATACTAAAGCTTGCGAGCCGGAAAAGCCCACCCCACCCCAAAAGACTTGCGAGGTGGAAAAGGTTGGGCGCACACCTGTGCGCAGCTTTAATGACAGCTTGTCACAATCACAAGAGGTCAAGGCTGCGTCTAATTCCATGCCCGGCACACCACATATGCCCTCCTTTGGGTTTACCCCCGTGAGCGATGCGCCTGCCGCCCCATTGCAAGCCCCCATTGCCTCTAAATCTCGTTCCATGTCCGATATACAAAAGCTAGTATTGGAGATAAAAAAAGAAAAGCCTGCAAGCGCTCCGGCGTATGCTGGCACAGCACCCAGTAAGCCTGCAAGCGCTCCGGCGTATGCTGGCACAGCACCCAAAAACTCTGGTTTTTCCTCTGGTAACAGCGATTATATCCCTCGTGACACTGTTCCAAAAAATTCATTGGGACATATCACCCCATCGCCACAGCCCTCTGAGGAAATGCCTTCCAAGTTGGAGGACGATTTTCTTTCCAAGCTTGCCGACGTTTTAAATGACAAATCCTTTGATGGCAGCAGCACCTCCAATGGAGCCAACGTTCAACAGCGGGATAACGCTTTTGTCAAACCCTCCCCTGCCGCCCAAAATAATTTTTCCGACAAAACCGCTCTTGAAAAAACCTCTGACGAGATACGCCATGAGCAGTCCACCGCTGAAAAGCTTGTGGACGATAAATTTGTAGACTTTTTTACCCAGAGTATTGTTGTGCCCCACCAGCCCACCCAAAATGTAACTGTGCGGCATAAAAAGCATGGATTTTTTAAGAAAAAATATATCACAGACAGCCTTTCTTTAGCTTTGCCGGAGGAAGATGTTAAAAAAGCCGAAAAATCGGGGATTTTTGCAAAGGCGAAAGGCATGACGGAGGGTGTTTCTGATTTTGAGCCACACACCCCAGAAGAGGGTGCGCCCATGCCTCCACACCACGCCGTTGTTCCCTCTGCGGTGGCTGAGAGCTCTCCTTTGGCAGGCAACCCCACTTTGAAAAATAGCTCTCCTTTGGCTGACAACCCCACTTTGGAAAGCAGCTCCACTTTGGCGAGCTGTGCCAATTCCAATGGAACCTCGGGCAACACTGCCGCCATATTGCCGGAGATGGAAAATATCGCCTCGGATATAACTGCGATGTTTATGGCAAAGCAGGAGGACAACGCACAAACTATTAACTGCCCCCTGCCCGACGCCACGGACAAACGCACCGTTAGCCAGCACTCCTTTACATTTCATAAAATACTCGGTGACTCACAGGACACTCCTGACAAGGAGCCGGTTTTTGAAGAATATATTTTAAATAATGAATTTGCCTCGCAGTATGGGAAAGAGGATCCGGATGAGATTTTAGAGGAGCTACACAGCTTTAAAACCACCCTCACCTTTAGGCTTGCACTAAGCCTTACCTGTGCCGTGGTGCTTATATATCTAAACCTAAGCGCCAACATGGGGCTGCCGCTGCCTGCCTTTATGTCCCCTACGGCACAGCCTATGGTGTTTTATGTGGTATCCTTAGTGTTTTATGCCATTGCTGTCATCGGCTTTTTGCCAACCATAGCCAATGGCTTTGTGGGTATCTTTAAGACCCCCACCTCCGACAGCTTTCTGTCTCTTTCCTGTGTTATGTGTATGCTGCAATTGAATCTTGCCATATTCAACGCTACTAAAATTGAGACTAAGACCAGCACTATATTCGCCGGATTTTTTGTGCTTGCTTTGAGCTTTAACGCTCTGGGCAAGCTTATATGCACCAACACCATCTCTCGAAATTTATCCCTTGCCGATGTGCCCGATGGAATAAATGCCGGATACATTGTAAAGGATGCCGAGGAGGTAAAGAAGCTTTCCCGAACCTTGGAGGAAAAATCCCCCCAAATTCTTGTGTCACGAAAAACCGGCAGCATCTCCAACTTTATTTCGGGTGGTTTTTCCGCACACAGCAGCGAGAAAAATGCTAAAAAGATAGCACTTTTCACCTACGCTGTCACACTGGTGTGCTTTATAATCGGCTATCTCTCCTCAAAGGATTTTACAGTAGCCGTGTTTACCGCCGCCGGAGCCAGTGTGCTTATGTTGCCTTTAAGCCACACTCTTATCTGGGCTGTTCCCTCCTCCCTTATGCAAAAAGCATTAAAGCAGGTGGGCGCCTTGGTGAACGGATGGCAGGGGATAGACCAATTATCCAAAACCACCCATGTATCCTTTGATGCAAAGCACCTTTTTCCAAAGGGCAGTGTGGTGCTTCACGGTATAAAGACCTTTGAAAAGGAGCGTTTAGACCTTGCCATATTGTACGCCGCCAGTATAGCGGTGGGAAAGATAGACAATCTGCGCCCTGTATTTTTAAATGTTATCGAGGACAAAACCGATATGCTCTATCCTTTGGAAAGCTGTGAGTATAAGGTTGGCCAAGGATATATTGCTTGGATTGAGCACAACAGAATAATTATGGGAAATCGGAGCATAATGGGTCAGTTTGACATTGAGTTGCCGCCTGTAAGCCTTGAGACAAAGTTCACTGCCGAGGGGAAAAAACCTATATATCTCTCGGTTAACGGCAAGCTGTTCGGTATGTTTATTGTGAGCTATCACCCCGACCCATCGGTGAAGGACAATCTGGACAGGCTCATTGAAAATGGTGTAAATGTCATATTGCAGTCCAACGATTTTAATGTGGACTCCCAGCTTTTAGAGCTTATCTACCATCTGCCCACCGACACTGTTCAAGTTTTAAATCAAAACGAAACAGCACTTTTATTGAATTACACCCAGTATGCTGAAAAAACCGAGAGCTGCCTTGCTCACCTTGACAGCCTTTATTCCCTTGTCGCTGGGTTCTGCGGTGCGGACAGCGCAAAGTCTGCCGCCTCTACCTGCTGCATTGTACAGACGGTCAGCATATTTATTGGGGCTGTGTTAGCCTTGATGTTCGCCTACTCCCAGACCCTGCCGGCAATCCCTCTTATCTCGGTGATTTTATTGGGGCTTGGATGGATGGGGCTGTGTCTTATGCGAGCCTTTGCAAAAAAATATTACTAACTCACAGGAAGATATTATCTGTAATCTAAATATGAAAAACATAAATATGGGCAGCATCATTTTTAAGACGATGCTGCCCATATTATCTTTTTATTTTTAGTGTGGGTGCTCTGCTACCCTAGCTTTTCCATTATTTATTTATCAGTCTTTGCATCCGCTCATAGTTTTCCGCTTTTCTTCTGTCCGTCTCCTCTTTATCAAAGGAGAATATCTCATTTGAAAAGGTCACTATGTCATTTTCCCTAGGGGTGTAGTCAAACATATCAGCGGTGGTTATAGTCATTTCGCAAAAGGGATCCTCCATGGTGACTATTCCGCTGTTTATCGAGATAATTGAATAATACATTTCTTATTTTGTCTCCTTTATCCGCTGCTTAGTGTCCATAGAATACACCAGTGTTCCCTCTTTAAAGGTAACTGCCGCCTCTATTCCCAGCTTTTCAAAGCGCTCCATAACTTCATCGTTAGGATGTCCGTAGCGGTTGTCTTTTCCAGCTGAAACAGCCACCATTTTAGGTTTTATGACACTTAATAGCTCCTCTGTATTGGAGGTTCTCGAGCCATGATGCCCCGCTTTAAAGAGCGTTACCCTCTGTGTCATAGCCTGTGCTAGCTGCAATTCATAATCCCGTTCGCCGTCCCCTGTGTTAAGGTAGGAAAAATCTCCTTGCACAAACAGTGTTGCCACCGAAGTGTTGTTGATGTTGGGTGTATTGATGGTGTCATCTGCCACTATCAGCTCCCCCTTGCCCACGGGATATCGGTCGCCTTTTTTTGCCGTATGTAGCTTTATGCCTTTTTCCTCCACCCTATCCAAGAATTTCGCAAAAAATGCAGTTGTGGGGGTATTTTCTTGGCTGAGCTTGGGTATTAAAATATTGTTGATTTTAAAGTTGTCGATAACCTCCATCATATCGCCGGTATGATCCATGTGGAAATGTGTAAGCACCAACAGCTCAATCTCTTTTATTCCCTGTTCTTCCAAGTATTGCACAGCGGTGTCGGTGCAATCCTCCGTTTGGGCGGCATCTATAAGGCAATATTGCCCGCCGCTTGAAATCAAGGAGGTGTCTGCCTGCCCCACATTTAAAATCGCCACTGTGTCCTCGGCTCCGCTTATATTTACAGCGCTTTGGGGCTTATCCATGAAAAAGAAATAATATACTCCCACTATTAGCACAAACGCTAAATATGCTATCATCTGGGTTTTACTATATTTTTTATTTCGCCTTGGTCGCCTTCTGGTTTTTGCCATTCATTACCTACCTTTATGCTTGTTTGTGTTAGCGGCTTTCTTGTTTTGCTTTTGTATATCCTGCCAGTTTTTTTGTACCGTTGGTTTTCTTACAGGGGCGGTTTTTGCGCCGTCAATTTCGCTCTTTGTCTTTTGGAAGGGTACTAGCAGAGCGGTTAAATCCTCTCGGTGTACTAGCTTTAGCGCCTCCCTCACCACCCCAACATTTTTGGGGTTATAGTATTGTAAGAGTGCCCTTTGCATGGCTTTTTCCTTGGGGTCCTTTGCCACATATACACTTTTTAATGTATTCGGGTCCAGCCCTGTGTAGTACATCGCCGTGGAGATAGTGCCCGGTGTGGGGTAAAAATCCTGTACCTGCTCGGGGCGTATCTTGTTTTTTGCCAGGTATTCTGCCAACAGCACCGCATCCTTCACCGTGCTCCCCGGATGGCTAGACATAAGATAGGGCACAATATATTGCTCCTTGCCTACCTTTTTTGTTATCTGATAAAATTTATTTTGGAATTTATCGTACATTCCTATAGAGGGTTTCCCCATATATTCCAAGGTTTTTGGGGAGAAATGCTCGGGGGCAACCTTCAACTGTCCGCTCACATGGTACTGTACCAGCTCCTTGAAAAAGTCCTCATTTTTGTCCAGCATAATATAGTCATATCGCAAACCGCTGCGTACAAACACCTTTTTTACTCCCTCCACCTTGCGAAGCTTTCGCAAAAGCTCCAGATAGTCGCTGTGGTCAACCTCTAAATGAGGGCAGGGGGTTGGGGCAAGGCACCGTTTGTTGGGGCACAGGCCCTCCGTTACTTGTTTTTTGCAGCTGGGTATTCTAAAATCTGCGGTGGGGCCGCCCACATCGTGAATGTACCCCTTTGAAATTTTCACTTTGAGCAATCTTATTCGCCTCTCGCAGTACGCTCTCGTGGCTGCGGCTGGTTACAAACCGCCCTTGGTGCATGGTTATAGCGCAAAAATTGCAGCCACCAAAGCACCCACGGTTGTGTATTATGGAAAACTCCACCTCTTTAATGGAATTTAACCCACCCTCGGCATCATAGCTTGGGTGGTATTTCCGTGTAAAAGGCAGGTCAAAAAGCTTGTCTAGCTCGGGGCGGTAAAGGGGCTTTGCCGGTTTATTCTGCACAAGATATACGTCCTCTGCCTGTTTTTGAACCACCACCTTGGCATTTATATGGTCTTGATTTTCCATCTGTAGCTGGGCTGCTCTTGCGTAGCTTGTCTTGTCCTCGCACACCTTTTTATAGCCGGCACATTCCGCATACCCTTGTGGCAACTGGTTTTGATGAGCGAGGTAGCAGGTGCCTGCAATGTCGGTCATATCCGCTACATTTTCCCCCTTGGCTAGACGTGTCACAATCTCCGCTGTCTGCCGCTCGCTCATCCCAAAGGAGAGTAAATCCCCGTGGCTGTCCACCAAAATTGATGGCATAACCTCGTCCGCCCAATAATCATAATGAGCAAACCGCCGCAAGGATGCCTCTATGCCACCGATTATTACCGGAATGTCGGGATAGGCTTCCTTTGCCAAAAGGGAATAGACCGTGACCGCCCTGTCGGGACGCTTGCCCTGTTTTCCACCGGCGGAATAATCGTCCGTCTCTCGTTTTTTCTTTGCCACGGTGTAATGGGTGACCATACTGTCCACGTTTCCGCTGCCGATTAAAAAGCCATATTTCGGCTTGCCAAAGCGTTTAAAATCCTCACAATTGTTAAATTTCGGCTGTGGCAGCACGCACACATTAAACCCCAGTGCATCTACAATTCTTGATATCACCGCCGTGCCAAAGCTTGGGTGGTCAACATAGGCGTCACCGCCCACCACCACAAAATCCGGCTGTGTAAAGCCCTGCTGTGTCATCTCCTCGTAGGTTATCGGTAGTAAATTTTTATTCATTATTTATCATCATTTCCAGCCATTGGTTCTTAGTTATAAGCACCTGTCTTGGCTTTGAGCCGTCATAAGGGCCAACTATGCCCATCTCTTCCATCTCGTCCATAACTCTTGCGGCACGGGCGTACCCAAGCTTTAATTTTCTTTGCAAAAGTGAGGTTGATGCCTGCCCCATATCCACCACAACCTCTATGGCTTTTTGCACCATCTCATCCTTTTGCTCCGTTTCGTCCCCTTGGTGGGTGCCCTTGGATGCCGCCGCCAACGTCTCCATCGAGTCAATCATGTCTTGATTATAATCGGCGGTATAGTCCTGTTTTACAAAGTTTATTATAGATTCTATCTCGCTGTCTCTCACATAAGTGCCCTGCACCCGTGTGGGCTTTGATGCCCCCAGTGGCAGATATAGCATATCACCCATACCCAAAAGCTTTTCCGCACCGCCGCCATCCAATATCGTTCGGCTGTCTATCTGTGAGGACACCGCAAAGGCTATTCTCGCCGGAATATTCGCCTTGATAAGCCCTGTGATAACATCCACAGAGGGACGCTGTGTCGCCACAATAAGGTGCATACCTGCCGCCCTTGCCTTCTGTGCTATTCTACAAATGTAGTCCTCTACCTCCTTGCCGCACACCATCATAAGGTCTGCAAGCTCGTCGATAATAATAGCCACATATGGCAGCTTTTCCAGCTCCTCATTGGTGCTTGCCAAGCTGTTGTAGGTCTTGATATCCCTCACCCCATTTTCGGCAAAAAGCTTGTACCGCTTTTCCATCTCCGCAACGGCACTCCCAAGCGCACCTGCCGCCTTTTTAGGCTCGGTGACAACAGGCATTAACAGATGGGGTATACCGTTGTACTCCGCAAGCTCCACCACCTTTGGGTCGATGAGTATTAACTTTACCTCCTGTGGGCTGGATTTGTGCAAAAAGCTAGTGATGATGGCGTTGATACATACGGATTTACCGCTGCCGGTGCTGCCTGCAATAAGCAGGTGGGGCATCTTTGTAAGGTCTGCCACAACCACGTTGCCTGCTATATCTACCCCCAAAGCTATGGACAAAGGGGAGGTCATATCTTTAAACTTTTGACTTTCCAGTATGGTTCTTATATTCACCGCATTGCTGGTCTTGTTTGGCACCTCTATTCCCACTGCCGCCTTGTTTGGTATTGGCGCCTCAATCCTCACGCCGCTAGAGGCAAGGTTTAACGCTATATCATCCGCAAGGCTGGTAATCTTGCTTATCTTTACCCCAGCTAAGGGCTGCAATT
>JAVWUR010000077.1:8022-10714 GCA_036667055.1 Oscillospiraceae bacterium | reverse complement strand
GACGGCTTTAACATTCCCATTTGAAAACCGCCGTAAACCCGAACAGTTATAAGGTAAACTATGGCAAACCCCGCACATATAATATAGTTGCCTCGGTTAAAGAATGGGCTTACAATATCATCTGCGTAACGTGTGTACCAAACCACCACGATACAAAACGTCATACATAAAATATGAAACAATTTATACAGGTTAAATATCATGTCCAGCCGACGCTGTTCCTTGGACTTTTGTCTGCGAACAAATTCCATAATATCTCTTCCCTTTCATTGTTATTTCCCGTTTTATATACCGTTAATCGCTTTAAAGTTAGCTTAAATCTAAAAGAAAATCGGGCTTTCCCTCGCCTTTAATTTTAGCCGCCAAACATCTGGATTTTCCCTTTGTTTTTTCCATCACCAACTGGCGATTTGCCCTTTTGGCTGCCACGGCTCCTGCCCTATTGACGTGGTGCTTTGGCCTTTGTCCTGCTTGCTGCATTTGCCGTCCTGCTTCCAGTCCATGCCTATCTGGTCTAGCTTTGCTATTCGCTCGTCATTTATGGTGCTGTGAATTATTTCTGGGCGAAACCTTGCCACTCTTTGGTTATATATCCATCTGCCTAGGGCAATTCCGCCTAGGGTTTTGTAGCCTATGGGCACATCAAGGTTTCCCACCGTCATGTAATAACGCCTTGCCTCAAGATAATTTTGCTGCCATTTTGCATCGTTGCTGCTGCCCCACACCATTCCAATGCTGTCTAGCCTTGCAATTTGCTCCGAGGTCGGCTGGGCGCACCCATTAAGCTTTGCCCTTGCTTTTCGCAGATTTCTCACCCATGTCCCCAGTGCAAAGCCGTCCTTTGTCTTGTAGCTTGCCTTGACGTCTAAATTCCCATTTTCTACATAATATTCCACTGCGGCTGCATAATTTTTCTCCCACTGGGCATCGATTGCGCTCCACTCCATCCCAATTTCCTCTAGCCGTGCTGACTTTTCATCGCTTAGCAGTGAGGAAAGATGTGCCTGCCTTTGGGTTGCTATCCACGCCCCGAGCTTTACCCCGTTTTTTAAAACATATCGTGCCGGAACATCTAAATTGCCATAGCTTTCAAAGTGCTCCTTTGCGCTGGCAAAATTTTGTTCCCATGCCGTCTCGAACTTGTTTTCCCATTCCATACCTATCCGGTCTAGCTTTTCAATCTTTTCCGCCGTTAAATTCCCTAAAATCTGCCCCGAGCGCACCCGACGCTGTGTCACCAGCCAGCTGCCCAAAGACAGACCATCACTGGTTTTATATCGGTTTGGCACCTTTAGATTTCCAAACTTTTCTCGGTATTCTTTCGCCGCCAAAAAATGCTGCTCCCACCCTGCACAAAGGCTGTTTTGCAGCTCGTCAAACAAGCGGCGGCAGTCCTTTACCTCATCGTAAATTTGAAAATTTTCCTGTATTATCTCCTGCGGATTTTCCTCTTGATAGTATCGCCGAGCCGCTATTTCCATCTCGTCCTGCAAAGAACTTATGCTGTTTAAGTTTTGAAAATTATTTACAATGTCAAATATCTGTGGGGTTTTGCTGTTTCCTGCGCTTAACGCCCTGCCAATTTGTTGCTTATAAATAATAGGAGACACTGTTGGGCGAAACAAAATCACCCCATCAATGTCAGATATATGAATACCTTCATTTAACATATTTATACAAAATAACAGTTTTAAATGTTCGCTTTTATCCGCTTTAAAGTCTGAAAATTCTCGGCTAGTCTGGGGATTATCTGAATATACACAGTAGATATTAGGCGCTTTGTCCACCTGTGAAAACCACTTTTTGGCGCACTCGCTCATCTCTCGCATATGCTCTCGGCTAGCGCAAAAAGCAATGTATTTTCCGGATTTATCCCTTATATATTTAGAAAAAATCTCCTCTAAGCCACTGGAACATTCCAGTGAACGCCGCAGCTCCTCTAAATATTCCGTTGCTGTATCACGCACGGGACGCTCCGTTATTGCCGCCACACGGCGCTGGTAATTTTCCAGCTCCTTTTGGTAGGAGTACACCGAGGTTATATACTGTGGTGCCGGCAAAATTTTCCGAATTATCGCTTCGCCCAAAGTCATTTCCGATGCCACATTGCCATCAAAAAGTTCATCTGCCATGTCACGTTTATTGTCAAGATATCGGATATTTGTAGCAGACAGCCCCAATATTTTCGCCTGTGGATATGCGGCAATTAGCCGTCCCACTCCTGCTCCCCATTTTTCCGCTCCGCAGCGATGAAATTCATCTAAAATGATAAACTGCGGCAAAATCTCGGCTAGCTGCTCCTCCGACATTAATATGAGTTTGCTGTAGGTGTAAAATTGGATATTTTCAAATTCACAGCTCGGGTCGGTTGCCTTTAGATTTTCAAGCTGTGTTTTATATATATATTCACTTGGAGACAGCCAGCAAACACGGGCGGTAGGGTTTGTTTGGGCAAGATTAAAGGCAATGTAGGATTTTCCCGTACCAGTTGGATGGATAACCGCCGCTTTCCCCGTTTGTTCTAGTAAAGAAATGACCGCCTTACTGGCGGCATAATTATGCGCATATAGTTTAATACTCATTAATTATGCCACCCCTTTTCCTCGCCGAATTTTTCTTCATTATGTATAAATGAAGAAAAACAGCGCAACCGCAACTGCGGCAACGCTGTTTTGATTTTTGACGATTTTTT
>JAVWUR010000077.1:0-8012 GCA_036667055.1 Oscillospiraceae bacterium | reverse complement strand
ATTATAGCATACTTAACGGCAAAAAGCAACAAAACATATGGTTTTTATGACTATTGTGGTAATTTAACCCATGTTGTATGTAAAATACTGGCTACTATGGTCACTTAATTTAAAAAAGTATACAAAAATAGTATGTTTAAAACTTATAGCCGTCAAAAAAGTGGTCAATTTTATGCGGGGAAATGTTTATTTTAAAGGATATAATTGTTATGCATAAATAAAGGAAAATCCGTTAAAAGTAAACGGACAGTGGGTTTTAAATGCGCTCTTAACAGATAACCCTTGAAATTTTATTTGCCAAAGGATCAAAATATTCAGTCTGAAAAAACTAAAGATGGAGGTTTATTAGCCGTCAAAAAAATCGTCAAAAATCAAAACAGCGTTGCCGCAGTTGCGGTTGCGCTGTTTTTCTTCATTTATACATAATGATTACAAAAAATATTTTCTCCTAAAGTTGTACAGTCCCATTAGCTGTACCCATTTTAGGAGTGTTTTTATGCAAAAAAAATACGATTAAATATGTAAACAAAAGCAACTTAGCGACAATGGTTTTTCATCGTCGCCCAGTTGCTTTTCTTTTGCTTATGGCAGTTTTTCAGCCGCCATATTTTTATGCTTTGTGCTTTGTGCTTTATGCTTTATGCTTTGTGCTTTGTCCTTTGCGCTTTGTCCTTTATGCTTTGTGCTTTATGCTTTGTGCCTGTCAACACCGATGGTTGCTGTCTTAGTGTTCAGCTACTACTCGTCGTTGTCTTCACATTCTTCTTGCTTTCTTTTCCAAATCAGTATACCTCCGCCAACTCCTGCTGCGGCTAGTAGGCTTGCCATTGCCACAAAGGTTAATGTGCTTGCTTTATGTGACTGCTCTGCGCCTGTTAAGTCCGCTTTATCAAAGCCTGCTGTTGGTGGGGTAACTTGTATTGGTTTGTCTGATTTTTGTAAACTACCCAGCATATCAGGTGTTTTTATAATGCCGCCTGTTGCCGGTGTTGTTATTCCTGTGTCGCTATCGTAATATCCATAGACCCCTGTGTTGGGGCTGGTTGCGCCGTTGTTTGATGTGAAGCTATAGTTTTTGTACAGCTCCGCCAATTGGGAGAGAGGCCAGAAATATCTGCCTTCCTCTGCATTTTTCGCCTTGCCTGCCGGAATGGTTATGGCTTTGCCGCCATTCCTGCTAATAACCATACCTGCGCCCTTTAAGCGTAGCTCTTCCATAACTGTAGCTGGCATTTTGTCATAATCGCCTGTGTTTATTTTTATAACATCGCCTTTTTTAGCCGCTTGTATTTTTGATACTACACCTATCCAAAACTCGTTTTCATAGTCGGGGGTAACTGCGCCGCCATCTCCTTTAGGAGGTGTGGGTGTTACAGCCTTTGGTATCGCCACAACCGCAAAGGGGCTGAAAGAATCAACTGTTGCGGAAAGGGATTTTGAGGCATCATTATAGGTGAAAGCTAGCTTTACACCCGGTTTATCCGGCCCGTTGGGAAAATGGTACAATAAATAATCATAGGTGACGGCAGATGTCCCATCGATAATGGGCAGGACAGCCTGAGCATTGCCGTTTAACATATCTGCTGTGGTTGCTTTTCTCCAAGTAACGCCATGGTCCGAAGTAACCTGTAGCTCTATATCGTAACCGCTCATTAAGTCGGTGGGGCTTAACCCCGGCTGTGTCAACAACCATGTGGCAACCTGTGCCTCGTCTAGTGTGCATAGAACAGCGGTGGCTACCCGCAACTCATTGGCGGCATTAGATGAGCTTGCAACGATAGTTGGGTTGCCACCTGGCAATGCCCCGGGCAGAGTGGCGGACGGTTTATCTTCCTTGCCTCCAAAGTATACCGTCAGCTTTCCGTCCTTAATGGTAATGTTATAGTTGCTGTTTGTTTCCGTCCCTGTGACGGTGATTGTGATAGCTTTGTCCCCCCATGTGGTGGTGTCTACACCGACAGCATAGCTAGGGGTGTAGGTTGCCTTTAGGTCATTTACTCCCTCGCCGGCAATAAACCCTGTGTACACTAAATCCTGTGTGGGATCCAGCGTGGGCAGCTCTCTAAATTGGTAAACGCTGTGATCCTTTACCCCTATGGTAAGCGCTTTTTTGCCAATGGTAAAGTTTATGTCGGAATGTGCGCCTGCGAAGTTCGGGTTAGTGTCCGACACCGATACCACCAATTTGTAATCTCCTGCATTGGTAGGTGGGGTGGCGTTGCTGTAGCTTGTGCCGTTAACGCCTGTATAGGTGTAAACAATGTCTGTGTCAGGCACGGTGCCGCCTGTTATCCTAACAGTTCCGATGTAGCCGTTTTGCGCTGCGCCGTTGTAGGTAAGCCCTGTTACCCCGACAAGCCCATCTATGGTAACCACCGTCTTATCCACTGGTTTGAATGTGATGTCCACTGTAAAGGGTTCATAGTTTTTAGTCTCGACATGTACATAGTACGCATCACTTGCAGTAGTACCTACCTTATTGTTGTTGCTGGTGTAGGAAATTTCGCTGTCTGTGGTGGTAACGCTGCTCATGATTGCGGGAGTTGTTGAAATACCTATGGTGGCAAATTTCGCATCCTTTGGAATGTCTGTGCCGAAAATATCCGCTAGCGTAATGGTTCCGCTTTGCACGCTGCCGTTTTGTATATTCACGGTTTTTTGGGGTACTGTGTGTCCACTATCATATAATACCGTCTTAATCACGCCGTCGTTAAGATGATAGTCGCCACTTTCCAGTGTGTAGTTTTTTGCTGTGTCACTATCAGCTAGCACTGCCTTGCCGGTTATTTTTTTATTCCTTCCGGCGTCGGCATTATCATATTGTGGGCTGCCAACAGTGTAATCAAGGTTCACCAACAGTGCTTCGCCATTTTCTATGCCCTCAAAATTAAGAGTATTAACGGTGGCTACTGTTGTTCCGTCATAGTCTTTTTGTCTATTAATGCCGCCTATAATTTTGATATCTTTTTTGCTAATAATAAATGTTCCGCTTGCCGTGCCACTGTAGTTGTTCTTAAATGTCACAGTTACCGTTGCCGTGCCTGCATTTTTGTTGTCAACTACCGTAACATCATAGTCCGCCGCCGCCACTGCTGCTGCGCCGTCCATTACCGTCAAATTGGCTGCAGTCGGAGTTTGTTCTGTGCCATTGTATGTATAATTTCCGGCTACAGTTACCGTTGCATTGACTATTGCTTTTTGGGCGATGGTAAACCCTTTTTTGACCGTACCCGTTTGGTTTGTGTCCGCATAGGTTGCGGTCACTGTGTAGCTGCCCGCATTTGTGGGCTTTACGCTGTTGCTCGGATAAGTTGTGCCATCGGTACTTTCATAGCTATATGTAAATTTTGTTGTATCAATGGTAACAGTAGCGCCGGGCTTTTTATCCGCTGTCGGCTCACTTGGCGTGTCACCGAATGTCCAGTCGGGCATAACCACCTGCAAGCTGTCACTAATGTCCCTTTTATTGGTAGGCAGAATTGGTTTCTGCGCTTTGGCATCCACATTTCTTAGGGTTGGCAGCATCTTGCCTTCCTCTAGTATAGTTGTTTTCAAATACCAAACGGAAGTGACGTCCCAGCCAGCGAAAACATTAGTCTGATTATCAACGTTCACCGTGACATTTGCGCCGTTCTTTTCGGTATCCGTGCAATTTGCTGTCACAGTAGCATCGTTTATAAACATATCGCTACGTGCCTTGTTGCCGGTTAATCCTTTTGTTCCGCTTGTCACCCTGCCGATTATATCACCGACAACTTTAACATTCAACCCCAGCGAGACGCAGTTTTTTAGAGTGCCATAGTGGGAACCCGCCACGCCGCCGCCGGCTTGACTCTGAATATTGCCGTCAACAACGCCTACATCACCGATGTTATAGCAATTTTCCAGCACCGCCGTATCTGTCATTCGGTAACCTATATTTATACCCACTACTCCGCCATATTTATTGTTGCCTTTGACAGTGCCGGTGTTGTAGCAGTTTTTCACAGTACCCTCATTATAACCTACCACGCCGCCGTTACCATATTTGCCGGTTACCGCACCATTGTTGCAGCTTTTTTCCACAGTACCGACGTTTTTGCCCACTACGCCGCCGGCATTGCTAGCGCCATGTATAGCGCTTTCGTTAACACAGTATTGCACAGTACCCTCATTATAGCCTACTATGCCACCCACAAACTCATTTCCTGTGACACTGCCCATTACCACTACGTTTGATACAATGCCCTTTTTACCCACCGCACCAAATAAGCCTTGCTTTGTGGCGGTAGCATCATTAATGGACAATCCTACCACCTTGTACCCCCAACCGCTAAATTCGATTGTAAAAGGATATGTCTCATTTCCGATAGGTGTCCATGGCTTGTTATTTAGGTCAATGTCAGCCTTCAGCTTAATTTCAGTAATAGATGACCCCTGTAAATTGCCGCCTTTGTTGATAAGCTCTGCAACCCACGCCAGCTCTTCTCCGTTATAAATCTGGTAGGATGCTCCCTCAATCGCAGGTTCTGTTTTTGTTGTGCCGTCCCATGGTACACCGGCAACAGATGCCAGCGGTGCCGTTGCTATACGTGCCACAGGTGTTGCAGGTGCTGTGGGCGCTACATACAGTGGACACCCCTCTATGTGACCCAGCTCGCCATTTGCCCCAATGACAGGGGTGCAGTTGCAGGTTTTTTCCCCTGTTGGTGGCACAGCTTCCCCTTTTGGGTCGGTTGGCGCTATGCCATCTGTTGGCGGCACAGCTTCCCCTTTGGGGCCAGTTGGTGTTGCGCCATCTGTTGGTGGCACAGCTTCCCCTTTGGGGCCAGTCGGTGTTGCGCCATCTGCCTGCGCTCCGTCAGCATTAACCGCCGGTGGCGCAATATAAAGTGGACACCCCTCTGTGTGTCCCACCTCGCCATTTTCTCCTATGGCAGGGGTACAGCTACAGGTTTTTTCCTCTGCCGGTGGCGGCACTGCCCCCACCTGTGCAAACGCAGTAACTCCCACCATGTTAAAAAGCAATGCAATGGATAGCATTGTGCTTAAAATACGGTTTTTCATCATGTTTCCTCCTACAGTTTAGCTTAGCGGTATATCCTGCGCAGGGACTGCTCAGTGGGGGCGCTCCCCTCCCTTTGCACGGCAACTCACTTTTCATGTTTTGTTTCAATATTGTATCACAAAGTCTATTCCAAAAGTTAATTGTGGCGTGATATGTCCTTTTATAGGCGTGAAAAGCAGAATACTTGTAATTTGCAAGGAGGGTTTTCCATCGCCCCGATTTTCCACCGCAAATTTTGCCCTACAGCCCTTGTCCACTGCCCTTTTGAGCCTCTGCCCTGAATTTTACATATTGCTTATCGGATTATTTTTCTGTTAGACCAATATTTCTGCAACCTTTTCTTGCTGCCAGCCATATTTGACCGCCACCAGCTTTAATAAAACCACTAGGAAAATTAAAAATACACCTAAACCGACCCCAAAAAGTTAGCCCAAAAAACTAACTTAAGGAGGTCGGCACAGAGGTAGGTTTGTATTTGCCTAATTTATTTTAACAGTATTGCATTTACCTTAACGGATTGACTGTTGGGGCTTAGCTGCCCTGCCAGCTCATTGTAGTGCCGTGCCCCATCCTTGTTTCCTATGGCACAATAACATTTTACTAGCTGCTGAAAAACCTGAAACAGCTCTTTTGATACCCTGTCCTGCTGAGTGCTATGGAGCATTTCTGTCGCCATTTCATACCAATTGATGGCGTTTTGGTATTCCTGTGCGTTTTGTAAAACCGAGCCAATTAAAAGGCAGCTTGCTATATCAACCGAGGGGGACGCTTTTATTTCACGCAAGCAGTGCCTGTAGACAAGCTCCGCCTCCTGCGTTTTGTGCCTTCGGTGTAAATCAAGCCAGCAATGACTTTTTAAACGAAAATCCATGGCATCTAAATTTGAAACTAAACTTGTTAGAATTTTAAGCTTTTGTTCTGCGTTTTTATCTTCTATTTTTTGATGATGGAATACAATATCCGTGTCTAAATAGTTGCCTTGCAGTGGGATTACCTCATGTAGTGCGCCTACCCAAACCGGATTACAGCTGCGACTTACCAATCGTTGGCGCATAGAACAGCCGCCGTTTTCCGGAATATCGTAGAGCATATAAACCATAACAATATCGGTGGTTAAACTAGTTTTTAGCCGGTTTATTTTGTCTGCATTGTTTTTGTCAATTACATCATCTGCATCAACCCACATGATATAATCACCGGTGGCAAAGGAATAGGAATAGTTTCGAGCAGCGGCAAAATCATCTACCCACAAAAAATCATACACATAATCGGTGTACTGCCCTGCGATTTCCTTTGTTTTATCGCTAGAGCCTGTGTCAACAATAATCAGCTCATCGGCGAAATGCTTTACACAATCAAGGCACCGTGCCAGTACAGCTTGCTCATTCCTCACAATCATGCAGACACTTATTTTAACCATTCCAATCACCACGCTTTCACGTTACCGTGTCTATCTGCTTTTGGTAATACAGCTGATTGCATTTTGCAACCATGTTATTGGGGAAAACCTGTAACGCACCTTCGTTGTATTTTAGTGCCCTATCAAAATCGCCCCGATTTGCAAATAAAACACCAAGCTTTAGATAGGGAAGGAATTTTTGATATGCCAAGAAGTGAGGCTGAAAATCCTTATAGTCAACCGTCACCGCAAGCGCCTTGTTATACCAAAGCTCTGCCTCTCTATCGTTCTTTTTCTGTAAAAAACAATTGCCAAGTTCACAGCAGACCAATTCATTTGGTGGAAAAAGTGTTAGGCTTTCCAGCAGAATTTTCATTGCCCCTTCTGTGTCATGCAGCTTTTGCAAGCTCCACACACCGTATGGCAGAGCGCTTAAAATATTCTCTTTTTCTCTCATGCTACATATTATTTCATATTCTTGTACAGATTCATTATAACGCTCTGCCAGATACAGTTCACGACAATAGAAATAACGGTTAAATGTGTTAAGGGGCAGCTGATCCTGTTTCATTTTATTGAAGATGTGCATATTTCGAGCAGGCTCATTGACCACTGCCTTTCGATGCAGCACTACAATATCTTGTGCGTGCAAAACACGGTATTCCGGCAAAATGGGAATTGCCTCGTGAATGGGATACTGCCATTTTACCCCAAGGGAACGTTTCACCAGCCTATCCCGCAAAAGAAAATCGTTTCCCTTTAAATTTTGCTGGTCAATATCGCCGCCGTACAAAAATGTCACCACATCCACGTCCTCTGTCAGGGTCTGCTTTAACCGGCAGAGGGCATGGATGCTATCCTGCTCAAAATCATCATCGGCATCCAGCCACAGGATATAGTCCATTGTAGCATAGGAATAAGCGTGATTGCGGGCGGCGGCAAAATCGTCTATCCATACAAAGTCGTACACTTGCTGGGTATATCGTGCTGCAATTTCCTTTGTTTTGTCAGTGGAACCGGTGTCCACAATAATAATTTCGTCAGCAAACAGAGCCGCCGATTCTAGGCAGCGGGCAAGCACCGGTTCTTCGTTTTTTACAATCATACAAAGGCTAATCGTTTTAGGCATAGCTGTTTTAATGCATATTTGCGGCGCTTGATTTATTTCTTTTGGATGATTTGGGCGATGTTCTTCCTCCGGTAACAACGTCCAAATCATCCTCGTCCAAAGGAAATCCATCAAAGTTGGAAAACAACGTCTCAATTTCTGCATCGGTGTACCCAAGCCTTTTTGCCGCTTCACGGATGCCCTGTTCGGTTAAATCGACATCGTTTTGTTTTTCTGCGTTTTCCATAATTTTCTTTAACAATTCTTTCATTAAAATAATCCTCCTTATTTATTGAAGTGAGTAACGGAATAATATTCCGGTTAAAAGGCTAATATTGCGCTCTTCCTTTAAAAGAATAATGAATACCTCCCCCGCCGGTAATGTTTTCTAACGCTTCATCATTTAGTGGAAAATCGTCAAAGCCTTTTAATGCTTCCTCAATTTCCGCATCGCTGTA
>JAVWUR010000076.1:0-10721 GCA_036667055.1 Oscillospiraceae bacterium | reverse complement strand
GAGAAACCACTGTTAAAGCGTAATAAACTACAACATTTTCTAAATTTGCATTAGCATCTACAGACCCAATGAACAAGGGAATATACCGATATTTCTTATTCATTTTAAAGCAATATACATTAAAATAATCAATAAAAATAAAAAAACTTTTCCAATAAAACAAAGTAAAACACTCTTTATATAGTATAGGGCAAAAATATCTGCTGCAGAAGATTTTTTCACCTTATATATTCAAGGAATTTAAATAACAAATCATACCTTTACACATATTTATATAAACGAGAGGATACTGTTACTTAAATCAAAACACATTTAAAAAACAAAAGGAGACAATAATTATGGCTAAGATATCACCACCGAACTCTGCTTCTTCAGTAAATGTACTTGCACAGTATAATGCACCATTTAATTTCACTAATAAATCAACAGTTACAATTAATAATATTCCAGACTATCAGTTTTCTAGTGGAATAGAAAATGGTTGTATAATGCATTATGGTAGCGGGCTTATTAACAATTCTAATTTTTCGTCGTCATACGCTTCAATAATAAGTGCTGCGCAAAGATTTGCAAGACGCATTTCTAAAAGTTCTTATGGCTTTCCAAACACTAATATATGCTATTATCTGTATGGAGAAAGAAGGGGGGCTAGTGGCACTGAATTCCATTCTGGTGTAGATTTTCGACTTGGAGACAACACTCCTATCTATTCATCACACAGTGGAGTTGTTACATATTCTGGTGGCAACTACGGAACAGTTTCAATTTACGACTCAAATTTAGATGTTACATATAACTATGTGCATATGAAAAATATCAGTGTTACCAGCGGACAGTTTGTTTCTGCTTGGGATAAAATAGGACATCAAGGCGCTGTTGGCGCTCCACAAGGCTCACATTTGCATTTTGAAGTAAGAAATGGAAACACGCCAAGACCAGCGGGACTTCAAACAAGCACTGGTGCGTTGTTGCCAACGCTAATGCCATATGGATATATGTAAATAAGTTATACTTTAATTTTAAAACAACAATCATAGATTAAGAGTTTATGGTTGTTGTTTTTTATCTATTATACTACCAAGACTTTGTAATTATTTCTCCAGCGGTTGTAATGTATCCAGTAAAAAAACATATCTTTTCTTTTCCATTTATAGCATAGACATCTATAGGGAAAGCGGCAATTTGCCCTAGCTTTGAAAACTCGTCTCTAGAATTAAACCAAGAAAAATTACCTGGCAAAATCAAGATTTTATCACCATTATAAAAACTACCTATATTTTCGGTGTTGACCTTATATATTCCAGCGATATCTTCTTGAGTTATAGGGTAATCACCCATCAGTTTGGTGAACTTATCAGATTTTAATAAAGTGCAAACGGCTTGATCAAAGGACAAAACTTTTTGGTTGCTGTTTTTTGCTAAAATAGTTCTTAACTTTTCCATTTCCAAAGACAAAAAAGTTTCTTTGTCTACTAATGTCTCAACCAAGTTGTCTGGGTTTTGCAGGGTGATTTCTTTCCAAAATGTTTGTAGGATATTTGCACCTGCTAAATCTCCACTTAAAGGCAATTCGCCTGTGTAATGGATTGTCGCTTCCTGTGGGCTATTTGTTGATGATGATAGATAAAACCCCGAATATTGCCCTGATAAAAAATAAAGGTAAGGTATTGCGTATATATTACCCATATCGTCAGTGCAATAGGCATAATCATATATGCTATCATCATTGCTGGTTAATATTTTCAAATTTGTTGTTTGCATTTTATCTGTATCGTACATATCTAATATATTTAAAACAGCTAAATTAGGATTTATATCATAGGCTTTTTCTTGCCAGTGGGTATCTATTTCTTTTGATATATCAAAAGTTACAAAGGAGTAATCTGTTATTTTATATTCATCACTATTTACAGCTTCAATTTTAAAGATACAATCGTTAAAGAGTTTGTCAAAGTAATTTTTATATATAATATTTAATTCAAATATATTATTTTCAAGTGGTGTAACATTTTTTAAATAGATATTTTCAAGGAAAAAACTGTCCATTGTAGACTTGGTTATTTTTAAAACTTGGTTGTCGAAAAGTTTAGAGTTTAATTCTTTTTCATCAGAAATAATTATAGGGTAAAGGTCATTGTGAATTATATCTATATATTGTTCTAACCCAAAAGTAATTCCTAAAAGGCTATCAGAATTTTGGGGCGTATCTCTTTCTGAACAGCTTGAAAACAGGAGTATAAACAAGATATATAGTATCGTTTTTTTCATAACAAACCTCCCGATTTTAATGCTGATGATAGTGTAGAGAAACCACTGTTAAAGCGTAATAAACTACAACATTTTCTAAATTTGCATTAGCATCTACAGACCCAATGAACAAGAACCAAACTAATACGGCGGATGCATCCATGGCTCCAACCCTACCAACTTTCCTTTATATTTAACATTAGTTATGGCTTAACATTATCAATGTATAAGCCGTTATAGCTCACTTTGCCGCTATTCATTAAAACCCAAAATTTAAACACAGTTTCCTGATATTCACCCTGCGTATCAGGAATTTGTTTTAAATATACAACAAATTCCATCTCATCACTATCATCTTTATAATCGTAACAATCAGCAGAAAATTCTGCAACATATAGCATAAAATTTTCATTAATATAGTGGCTTCTGGAGGGGTTATCTGTGTTTTCAACCCATTTCATATTACTGTAGTCAGTTAAACTTTCAAAATGAGTATCCTGCATTAAACTAGACTGTAAATATTGCAAAGTGGCATCTAAAATATCTTTATGAGTTTTAATTGCAGGGTTAGGCATTAATTTCAGCTTGTCGTTACGCAGTGTCAATTCTTTTTGTAACTGCTTTTCGGATTGGGCAGTTGTAACACTTTTAACAAATGCTTTTTGGGGTGCATCGTAGCTTGCAGTACCATCATAATAAACATTGACCTGCGTTCCGGTCTCTTCCCATATATTATAGCTTAAAGATAAGTCTCCGTAGGGGGAGGTGCAGGGGTCAAGCTCATTACTGTAAAATACAGATAAAAATTTATACAAAACATTATCCTTATCTTTCATGGTAATTTCAACATAATCGTCATTTGTTTTTACAGATGTTAGCTCCCCTTCAATAAACTTATTATGAGAGATTAATGCGGCTATAGTTTCACCAAGCTTATCGTTTTTTTTGGGAGGACAGATATATCATTCACATTATGGTTTTCTTTATTGCCACAACTGGCAAGAACGGATATTAATATGCCAACAGTTAAAATTGCTGCAACGCTAGTTAAAAATATTGATTTTTTCATGAGCATTAACTCCTTTTTTGTTTATGCTAATTTAAACAAATATAAACTAAATATTAGCATTGCTTTTAATTATCCAGCAGTACATGCAAAATTTGCAGATATTTTTGTAGTTTAGAATTCAATTTAATATGCATACTATAACATACAGAAAAGTATTTATCAATAAATGACAAAATGATTAATTTTAAATTGCTTTTTTGCCAAGCTATTCATTTTATAATTCATAATTCACAAACATTTTCGTAGCTAAAATGAGAAAAAAAACAATTCACTCTTTGTAGGGCATAGGGCAAAATAGTAATTAAAACTACAAAAATGCTCTGTAAAAAAGAAAAGTAAAAAACTTTTCTAAAATGTAAAGAGTACCTACTCTTTATACAAATGAGGGGACAATATACGGTTCGCTGCAGAGGACTATATATTTAAACCGTATAACACTATTTTAAATAGCATATAGTTAAAACAAAAATTTTGCTATTTAAAACAACTATCAATACTGCATTTGGTTTGAACATTAATCAATATGATAATGGTAACTGTACAATGTGGCCTTTATTAGGTAATGCAGCAGATTCGGAACTTGACTTTTTAACAGTTGATGCCGCTCAAAATAAATACCGCATTAAAATGCTGGGCGTACATAACAAGTATTTAAGACCTAATGGCTCCGGCGACCTTGCTAATGTATATTGGTCTGCAACAAATGATGATTGGTGCTTATGGCAGCTTGAGGAAGAGGGAAGCTATTCATCAATAGCAAAAATGGTGCAAAGGTTTTTTTAAAATTTTTTATTGATGTTTTTTCCATAATAAATCTCCTTATAATTAATAAAAATATAATCAAGAAATATTTCTTTGTAAGACAGGCTTATGTTAGCATACAAAAAAGTAAATTTCAAGGTCTTTGCAAGAGGACGTAATTAAACTGAAGATGATATCGGAAACTCTATATATGATGAATGTTTTTGTTTTTAAGTGTAAAACATACCTTGCAAAATTAAAAAATATTTTAGGGAAAATAAAAATTTAAATAAGTTTACGAAATATGTAAAATTTTCTTTCTTAATTAGGAATACGATTATTTTAGCTAACTATAATTTAAGTCCATTATCTCTGCTGTTTTAGTATATTATAAAGTCTGTTAATAGCACTCGTGTTTTGTTACCATTTTGATATAGCCAAAATGGTGGAGGGTATATTATGAAAGAAAAAGATAGAAAATCAGAAATTGGGAAAGCTATTGGCGATAATGTAAGGTTTATGCGTCTTAAAAGGAAGCTGACCCTTGAAGAACTTGCAACAATTTCAAATATAGGTGTTCAAACTTTAAAGCAGATAGAGAGAGGCAGAACTGATTGTTATGTTTCAACTTTAGTAAATATAGCAAATGCATTAGGAACCTCCACGGAATATTTAGTTGGAAACTGTTCACTAGATAGCCCGGAAAACTTATTGTATGTTTTTAATCTGCTTTCTGAAGAGAAACGAAATTTTACTGAAAACTTAATATATCAAATTAAAGCTTCGCCATATGAATTTTATTTACTCAACTCTAATACGGACAATAAATAACCATACAGTCTAATGCCAATAATGAGGTAAAAATGATTAAAGTAGCAATATGTGATGCTCAACCGGAGTTTATACAATTACTTAAAGAAAATATAATTTGTTATAGCATAAAAAATAATGTAGAAATAGATGTTATATCATTTACCAAAGCTGATGAACTGCTTGTTGCGGAGTTTAATTATAATGTGTTGTTTTTAGACATTAATCTAGATAATAATATTGATGGCATAGAGTTAGGTTGTAGGCTTAGACAACTAGGTAATAAGGCACTTTTTATTTTAGCTACATCTTTGTTAAATAGGCATCGGGACGGATATAAGGCAAATGTTTTTAGATATTTAGAAAAGCCAATTGTCGCAGAAGAATTCAATGAAGTGCTTGATGGTGCTATAAAAACAATAATTGATAAACCAGATAATCTTGAAATAACGTTTAAACAGCATAAACATTATATTAATGAAGCTGATATTATATATATTGAATCCTATAATCGCAAAAGATATGTACATACTTTAACAGAAAAATATCCTACACTGGAAACATTGACAAGTTTAAAAAATAGATTGCCAAATGATAATTTTGCAATGGTTCAAAAAACTTTTTTAGTAAATCTAAAGCATGTTAAAAAACTTGATTGCTCCAGTGTAACTATGACCAATGATAAAGAAATATTATTTTCTCGTGGTCAGTTTGAACAATTTTCTAAAGAACATATATCATATTTAAAGAGGTAATCATTGTACACACTAATTACAATATTAAACGAAGTTATTCAGCTAGGAATTTCTCTGTACTATCTAACTAATTTTTTAGACAAAAGGGTGGCAAAAAAAGAAAAGGTATTCCTGGTAATTTCATTTTATATGATAATAAGTTTTATATCTTATAAATCTTCTCCAGTAATAATAACAGCTGTATGCTTTTTTGCAAGTTTCACTATCGCATTTTTACTATATAAATCATCTTTAACACAAGCTATATGGATATCTATTACATATGTTTTAATAGGATTAATTTCAGAAGCAATTGCCGCAACTATTTTAACATTTTTTATGGAAAAACAAATTGGACTGATTATGGCTAATGCAACATATAAAGCTGTTGTGATGCTAGTAAGTAAAGCAATCTTATTCCTTATTGTAAAAATTATAGTAATTAAGTTTTCTAAAAAGTTTGCATTGGCAAGCTTTCAATACTCAATTAGTTTAATGATTTTTCCTATACTTGCGATATTAAATGTATATTTAATAATATACATGCAATTTCAAATTCCATATAACAAACTCTTTGCCGCAGTGTCTTTAACTGTAGGCATAATTTTGCTATTAATGTCATTTTTAAATATGCAGACCTTAAGTTATAAAATTCAAAAGATTGAAAACGAACATGAATTGCAGCGTGAAAAAGAGAAAAATGCAGCAGATATTGAAATTATAAAAAATCATGAAAATAGCATAAAAGATTTAAGGATGGTAACTCACGATTTCAAAAATCACTTGCTAGCTTTAAATATGTTATATAGAAACAACGATTTATCATATCAAGAGTATTATAAGGATATTATTAATGTTTTAGATGAAAAAATCAGGAATACATACGAAGGGATAAATAACTCCACTATTAGTAATATAATGTATAGTACCCATAGAAAGTGTACTGAAAATAACATAAAGCTAAATGTAAAGATATTTGTTGATGATTTATCGTTTATAAGCCCAATGATATCTAATGTCATATTTTCAAATTTAATAGATAATGCTATAAAGGCTTGTTTGGACTTATCTAACGATGAAGCAAGACATCTGCAAATTGACATATATCATTCAGGTTATTTTATCGTTATAGAAATGAAGAATTCATTTTCCGGTGTAGTGGAAAAAGATAAAGAAAAACTATTATCAACAAAAGGGGATACGCAAAACCACGGTTATGGCTTAGATATTGTAAAAAACACAGTATATCAAAATGGTGGAAGTATGTTAATAGAGTATAATGATAATGAATTTTTAGTTACCTTGTCTTTTCCACATACCTAATTATGAACCTACAATAATTATTGTGAATTTTGCAGGATTGAACATAGTTTGATTTAATATGATACAATGTGTTAAAAATATGGAGGTAAAAATTATGAAAAAATTAGCTTGTCTAGGTATGAAATGTGTTAGCTGTATGGCATTATTATTAACTATTTTCAGCGTAAATACAACTTGTTTTGGTTTAGTACATCAACCTAAAATGCCACAATCTTTGGAAAAGTTTAGAAAGTAATAATGTACGATAAACTATCAAGAAAAATGGTGGTGTACGCTATTGACAATAATATTATTGACAAACAAGACTACGATATATATTTGTTTGCATACACGGCATTATTGTCACACACATTTACATTGTTTTCTATGTTTATTATAGGCATTTTTCTAGGCAGAACGCTTCAAACCGTTATATTCTTAGCTTCTTTTTATCCGATAAGGGTATATGCTGGTGGCTTTCATAAAAACACATTTGAGCATTGCTATTTTACATCGTTAGCAATATATGTAATAGTAACTTTAGTTGAAAACTTATTTATTAGTAACAATAATGTTCTTTATATTTTACTAGCAATTGCAGTATTTGTAATAATAAAAGAGATGCCACAGCAAAGTGAAAATAAACCACTGACTGAAAAGGAAGTCGCAAAGTACAAAAAACAAGGCCGATTGCTTTTGTTATTGGTTTTACTGATGTATTTAATTTTAGTAGTTGTAAAAGTTCCGTTTTCTTTTCAATATTACACAGTTATGGGGATTATAACAGTAGGGTGTTTGTTGTTAATGGGAAAGTTAAAAGGCCATAGAAAATAGCAAATTCATACTCAAAAAATATAAGGGGCTGTTCGCTTGCAATACTCCCTTATATTATTTGGATTTATTTAGAAGTTTATAAAAGTAAAAACAGCCACGCTAAGCTTTCAAACTAATTTGAAACTTAGCGTGGTTATTTTTATGTTAAAGAATAACTTTTTAGCTGTACAAATAAAATATCAACAAATGAATTATATAGATATTACATATGTGTATATATTGTTTAGATTAATATTTTTTTCAATTTCTTTAATGCTTTATCTTTAATTTTATAGATATTATAAGTAGTTTCGCTCAGAGCTTTTGCTATTTCATTAGTGGTGCAATTTTCATAGTATGTCATAAAAATTACATTGTATTCTCGCTCACTTAGGTGCTTTTTAATATCATTAAATAATAGTCTAGAAAAATCGTCTTCACAAGAACCTAAAGTATCCATGTCAACATTGTCATTGCATACAATAAATTCATTATTTAATATTTTGCTATGCTTTTTTGACAACCTAATATATTCGTGATAAATAGAAGTTTCAATATACTTTAATATTGAACTGTCCGACTGGCTATCCATACAATCCGAGTTTATTTTACACACAGTTTTTATAAAATGAATTTCTAAATCATTATAAGAATCTTCATAATTTAAAAGTGAAGAATATTTTTTAAGTAACGGGTAAAATTGCTCTATTAAGGATAATGCTAGGCTCTTATTTCCTGCTTTGATAGATTTTAAAATACATAAATAATTTTCCATTTTAATTCCTCCTATGCTTTATAAAGAGGAAAAAAAGAAAAATTTTAGAAAATTAGTTTTTAAAATATAAAATATTAAGTTGTAAGCTGAAAATGTGAATGTTAGTTTATAAATAGTATATATAAAGCAGGTCGAAAATAGTTGGAATATGCAAGATTAGCTTTTTCTTTTGTATTAGATATGTTTAAATAAAAACTTTAAGTGTCATCTACAATAAATATAGTTAATTTTACGATGTGTGACAAACACTTATAAAAAAGTATAAAATCAATTAAGAGCATTTTTTGTAAGACAAATAATACTTAAATTCTATTAGTCAACAAGCCTTAAATGAGACAAAATCAGGAAATATAGATGTAGTTTCTGAAGTATAAGTTATTCCAAATATAAGTATGAAGGTCATAAAACTTAATGACATATCTTGCAGTATTAAATGAAAAAAAGATACTTATTGCTTAATAAACCGAAATACAATGCGCTGTCTAAGCTTTGCAGTAAGGAAAGAAAGAAGGTAATATAGAATATAAAATTACACTACTATTTAATATGATCTTTATATCGAACCGGCGGAGCCTATCTTTTAGATAGTGGCTACAAGGCACCGTGTGAAGACAAGTAGCAGATAATCACGCTACCTTGTCATCACACGGTGTTTTTTGTCTAATTTGGCTCTACATGATAATAAAAGTCCTTTCCAGGCTTCTGCTTGGAAAGGACTTTTTTATATACAGGCAAAGTCAATTCAGTTTATAAAAGGATACTATTTTATGGATTTTATTATAGAAAAACGCTGCCGTTCACCTCCAAATTAATTTTTATTTTCAAAACAACAAGAAATTAAAAACGAAATTTGGAGGAAATAAAAATGGCAAAGCAATTCTATATTAAAGGCACAAACAGAAAATGGGTCAATCTTACAGGGCAAGAGTTTTATATATTTGTTAACAACTTTGAAAATCAAAATAGATACTTCTATGATTTTCAAGATTATATTTTAGAGGTTTCCAAGGAGAAATTTGAAGAGTACACAAAAGAAAAAAATCATGCAGATTACTTAAAACGACTTAGCAAATCATATCAAACAATGTCTATAGATAGCGATTTAATTACGGAATTTGGCTGTGGGGAAGAAGTAATAAGCAATAACGAAGAAGATATTGCAGATATACTATTTAAGAACCTTCGCAGTAAAGCATTAAGAAAAACTTTATCACTATTACCATTAGATGAATATCAGCTAATTAGCGATATTTATTTAAAAGAAAATAAAAAAACAGAGCAGCAAATTGCGGAGAAAAATGGGCTTTCTCAAAAAGCAATCAATAAACGCAAAAATAAAATTTTAAGAGATTTATATTTTTCGGTTCTAAAATTTGAAAAAAGTCAGCAATAGAAAGTGAGAGGCAAAATTACAGCCTTTCATGGAACCTTGAAAACTGAATATCCGATTCTATAAATACTTTAGCTGATGAGCCTTAACCGGACAAGCAACATAGGTAGGAGCGCCAAGACCACCTGCGAACAGACAGTGGCAATTTTTTCTGTCTTTCGTAAAATTATCCAACAGCAAGGTGCGAGCGATATACTCCTGCTCGTGAAACAATTTATGGTGAATTGTTTTGCAACAACCTCATCAGCCTACAATGATACTTCTGCCAAGTCCTAAAGTTGAGCGTTGAAGCGATAGCAATATCGTGAGCCGTCGCAACAAAGGAGGGCAGCCCGGAGAGATCCTCGGGGAGGTGAAAGTCCTATGACAAGGCGTAACCTGCCTTGGTTTATAAAATCGCCCTTCGCACTTGGGAAGTTGTGTCGAATTAAGTGCAGCAAAAACTGATTTAATATCAGAAACTATGGGGATTGCTCCTCTTAAAACCACCTACAGCAATATGCAGACAAGGTGAATTATGAGTGAGCAATCCCTATCCTTGTGATATTAAATGAAAAGAATTAAACATTGGTTTTTTAGCCCATAGAAAGGAACTATTATATGAATAATGCAAAAGTTTTAATTAACGAATTAACCTTTAGCCACCTTTTAGCACTTGGAAAAACAGCTGTTGAAAAAGGTGGAATCCCAAAAGAAATCATAGAAAAAATGCTTGAACGTATTGCTTGTGAAAATGAACTATCGCCGCAGTTTCTTTGTTAGTATTGGTGAATAGCTTTTGAACTGTCATTGTGGTAATGTTTGTTGCTAAGGAAGGAGGAAAACTTATGAACAGTATGA
>JAVWUR010000075.1:0-10861 GCA_036667055.1 Oscillospiraceae bacterium | reverse complement strand
TATTCGCAAATATTTTCGGATAAAACAATTAAATTGATATAGATTAAAGTAGAGTATATTATATGGGCAATATAGAAACGAAAGGTTGTTATTATGAAAGGTTTGATACACATTTATTGCGGAGATGGCAAGGGCAAAACCACGGCGGCAATGGGGCTTGCTGTGAGAGCGGCAGGCAGTGGAATGAAAGTTGTGCTGACACAGTTTATGAAGGGTGACAACTCCAGCGAAATCAGTATAATAGAAAAAATTGAAAATGTTAGATTGATATTCTGTAAAAAGAATTTTGGTTTTGTGTGGAATATGACCGAGGACGAGAAAAAAGAAGCGGCACAGGGATATGGTGAGCAGTTTGAGCAGGCGGTAAAGCTTGCGGTGGAAACTGATGCGGATATGCTGGTTATGGATGAGTTTATGTCCTGCTATGGCTATGGCTTTATCGACAACAAAAGAGCACTTGAATTTTTGAAGAACAAGCCGGAAAAGCTGGAAATTGTGCTTACAGGCAGAAATCCGGCGGCGGAGCTTTGTGAAGTTGCAGATTACATCACGGAGATGAAAAAAATCAAACACCCATTTGACAATGGTGTCGGGGCAAGAAAAGGTATTGAAGGATAAAATAACAGTGCAATTACCGTATATAATTATTGATTTAATGTTATCATAGTTAAAAAATTAATCGCCCGCCAAAGAGTCAAGTTGACATTTTGGCGGGCGGTTATTTTTGTTCAGCTAACAATAGGCTATTTCTTATGCTTTTCTTCGATATATTCCTCGTATGTCATCTGCTTGTCTACGATAGAACCATCTTCCTTTATCTCGATAATTCTGTTGGCTATAGTTTCAATAAATTGGTGGTCATGGCTGGAAAATACCACAGTGCCCTTAAAATCGCTTATGCCATTGTTTACGGCAGTTATTGACTCAAGGTCAAGATGGTTGGTGGGCTGGTCAAGCATAATTACATTTGCCTCCTGCATCATCATGCGGCTTAGCATACATCTGACCTTTTCGCCACCGGACAGGACGTTGACTTTTTTGTAAACATCATCGCCACTGAACAACATTCTACCTAAAAATCCACGCAAGAAGCTTTCCGTTTGATCCTTGGAGTACTTGCGCAGCCACTCAACCAAGTTTTCGTCATTGTTGTCGAAAAATGCGTTGTTGTCCTTTGGAAAATAGCTTTTAGTGGTGCTTACGCCCCATTTTATAAAGCCTTCATCCGGCTCCATTTCACCATTCAAAATCTTGAACAGTGCAGTTTGCCCTGCCTCATTGTCGCCCACAAGCGCAATTTTATCTAGGCGGTTGATGTAGAAGGAAACGTCATTTAAAACCTTTACTCCGTCAATGGTTTTGGATAGGTTTTTAACCTCCAAAACGTCCTTACCCACTTCTCTGTCCTGTACAAAGCCCACAAAGGGGTATTTTCTGGAGGAGGCAGGCATATCCTCAATTTGAATGTTATCCAAGGTCTTTTTACGAGAGGTAGCCTGTTTTGATTTTGACTTATTGGCAGAAAATCGTCTTATAAATTCTTCCAACTGCTTTATCTTTTCTTCCTTTTTCTTGTTCTGATTTTTGAGAAGTTGGGACATAAGCTGGCTGGATTCGTACCAGAAATCATAGTTTCCGGCATACATCTTCACCTTATTATAGTCGATATCAACGGTGTAAGTACACACGGTGTTTAAGAAATGTCGGTCATGAGACACCACTAAAACGGTGCCCATAAAGTCGATAATAAATTCCTCCAACCATTCGATAGCGTCGATATCCAGATGGTTAGTCGGCTCATCAAGAAGGATTATGCTGGGCTTGCCAAACAAAGCCTTTGCCAAAAGCACCTTGACCTTGTCACGTCCGTTTAAGCTTTTCATCTGGGAGTAGTGAAATTCCTTGCTAACGCCAAGACCGTTTAAAAGCTGTAAAACTTCCGTTTCCGCTTCCCAGCCGTCCAATTCGGCAAACTCTCCCTCAAGGTCGGCGGCTCTTTCTCCGTCTGCCTCGCTAAAATCCGCCTTTGCATACAGCTCGTCTTTTTCCTTCATAATTTCATAAAGGCGAGGGTTGCCCATTATCACCGTTTCCATCACATAAAATTCATCGTATTTAAAATGGTCTTGATCCAGAACGGACATACGAGCATTTTTGTCCAAAAACACTTCGCCCTTTGTAGGCTCTCTTTGCCCCGATAAAAATTTTAGCAAGGTACTTTTGCCAGCGCCATTTGCACCGATAATTCCATAGCAGTTGCCCGCTACAAAGTTCAAGTTTACATCCTTGAACAGCGTTTGACCATCAAACTCGTGGGTTAATTCTTTTACTGTCAGCATCTTTATTCCTCTTTATTTCAAGTTATAGTTCATTTGATTTAGGCATATTTATCTATTATCCAATAATACAATGTAAAAGTCAATAACATTTTGGCTTTTGTAGCATAAGATAATATAAAAGGAGGAATTATTGTTATGTATAACGATTTTGATAATAGTATAAAGGCATCAAATAAGGCGGTGGTGCCGCCATATCCCGGAACTCCACTGAAAAAAGGAAGCAGTGGAACAAATGTGGCACTTATGCAAACCTATCTGGACGCTATAAGAGCACAGCTATATGGCAGCCTTGGCTTTCTGTCAGTGGATGGAAAGTTTGGCGCCAACACTGAAAATACAGTCAAGCAATATCAAAAAATTAAAGGGCTTACCGCAGATGGAATAATAGGCGCAAATACTTGGAACGCAATAGTGACGGATTACAACAGTCTGCCACAGCCGGCAACAGACGTATATCCCGGTTATCCCCTAAAACGGGGCAGCAAAGGCCCGGCGGTTTTAAATATGCAAGCAAAACTAAATGAGGTTTGTCCGGTGTACACTCCAATAAGCAAGCAAACAGCAGATGGTTCCTTTGGCCCCAACATGGCGAATGCAACAAGATTATTTCAAAAGCAATTTAGCCTTACTGCCGATGAAATTATTGGGGAAAACACATGGAATAAAATAGTGCTTGTGAATAAGAGCGTCAAGGCAGGAAACCCTGATAGTGTGACAACACGCTATCCGGGGTACACCATTAAGAAGGGGAGCACAGGGGACAGCACACGATGCATACAGGGGTATATGAACGTGATTAAACAGCGCACAGGCACCTCGTGGGCGACACTGAATGTTGATGGGCAGTTTGGCAGCGCCACACAGTCGGTGGTGATAGCTTTTCAAACTAAATATGGGCTTAAACCCGATGGAATTGTGGGCAGTGCAACTTGGAGTAAAATGATAAGCGAGTATAATAGCGTGATTTAAGTATGCAAAATAAAGTGGAGCTGAGACGAAATGAAAAGATAGTCTCAGCTCCTTTTTTTGTAGGTGGAATTATCTACTGTGTTAATTTTAAAGTATCACATTTCCTTTGCTTTCTAAATCTGATTATTTAATTTTTCTAAATGTTATATATTTAACCATATTATTCCATAAAATCCTTGAATTTGTGGAAATTTTGTGATAATATACAAATATAATCAAAGAATAAATGAATTATTTTATTAAAATTGACGAAAAGGAGCGCTGTTTGTTATGTCGTTTTACGCACGCTCGGCAAATAAAGATGGTGAGAGGGAAACGGTTGCTCATCATTTGAACCGTGTGGGGACACTTTGTGCTGACTTTGCCGGCGAATTTGGATGCCGAGATGCGGGGGAAATTTTAGGCAAGCTTCATGATTTAGGAAAGCTGTCTACCGGCTTTCAAGAGGTGCTAAATCACACTCGCATCCACGTAAACCATGCACTGCCCGGTGCGGCTGTAGCACTTAACCGCTTTGGAGACAAGAGCTCCGGACAGCTTTTGGCAATGGTGATTGCCGGGCATCACAGCGAACTTGACAGCGGTATTTTCCCAGCTCTACGCCGTGTTATTTCCGGAGAGGGGGAGGCTCTTGATGGGGCACAAAATGAAATTCCCATTTTTGGCACAGAAGCTCTTTTGAAGTCATATCAGCTTTTACAGGAAATTGCTCCACTGCCGCCCATACGCCCAAAGCTGCCTGACTGGAGAGCTAGCGAGGACGTAAATTTTTCATATATGCTTACTGCACGGATGTTGTTTTCTGCACTGGTAGATGCTGATTACAGTGCCTCTGCTGAGCATTTTGAAACCGACTATCTCGAAAAGCATACCGCTCCGACTTTGGAGGCAGCCGCTGTATTGGAAAGTCTTAAATCCCTGCGAAGGGAAAAACAAAAAAACGCCAAAGGTGACCGCACACTTAATAAAATTCGTGATGAACTCTTTGAGAACTGTCTTTCTGCTGCGGAGCAGCCATCGGGGATGTTTACCTTGACCGCCCCAACGGGCACAGGAAAAACCCTGTCATTGCTTGCCTTTGCTGCCGCTCACGCTCAAAAATGGAACAAACGCCGCATTATTTTATTGCTTCCTTTTCTGGCGTTGGCGGAACAGAGCGTCAAGGAATATCGCAAAGTTATACCGGAGCTATTAGAAAGCCACAGCTCTGCTGACCTAAGCGAGGAAACACGGCTTTTGGCAGAGCGCTGGTCTTCCCCTTGTATTGTCACCACCACTGTAGGCTTTTTTGAGCCGCTGTTCGCTGCTCGGCCAACAGACTGCCGACGGCTGCACCAAATTGCAAACAGCGTTATCGTACTTGACGAGGCACAATCCCTGCCCATGCCTATTTTAGATGCCACTCTCCGCTGCGTGAAGGAGCTATGCGATAATTATGGCTGCACCGTGGTTTTCTCTACAGCCACTCAGCCCTCCTTTCAGTATCGTGAGGCGCTTGCATGGCAGCCACGAGAGATTGTTGCTAAACCTCAGGCACTTTTTTGTGCCACACGACGGGTCGAATATGACTGGAAAATTGACAAAAGCACACCATTAGAGCAAATTGCCGACGAACTGGCGGCAGCACCACAAGGCTGTGCAATTCTCAACCTACGCAAACACGCACGGCAGCTTTTTGACCTACTGCAAAGCCGTTGTAATGCAAATGAGATATTTTTCATCTCCACTGATTTGTGTCTTGCCCACCGCAGAGAAGTGCTGGCGGAGGTTACAGCACGGCTTGCCGCCGGGCGCCCCTGCCGGCTTGTCTCCACCCAGTGTATCGAGGCGGGCGTTGATTTGGATTTTCCACTACTCTACAGGGCACTGGCACCACTGGAGGCTATCATTCAAGCGGCAGGACGCTGCAACCGCAATGGCGCACCAAAGCCGGGACGTTTGGTGGTTTTTATCCCAGACGTTAATGGGAAACTCTATCCCGATGATTACTATTGCAATGGAGCAAATGCCGTGGTAACACTACATTCACGTCACCCAATTGATTGTTCGGATCTATCCCAAATAGATGAATATTATGCCTTGCTATATCCATATTCCAGCGGTGACAAGGAAACAATAAAAGCTGCCATTTCAGCACAAAATTTTCAGGCAGTAGCGGAGGAATATAGAATTATTGAAAAAGGCGGTGTCAATGTTGTGGTACCTTATGGCTCGCAGCAGACGATTTATGAAACCGTGCGCAATTCCATCGCCACCACTGGGCTAACCCATGCTTTAATGAAACAAGCACGAGCAATCACTGTTTCTACATACAAGATGGACGCAGTGCGGGATTTGTGTGTACCCATTCCTTATCGCATCCCCGGTGGCGGCTTGTCAAACCAAACGGGGTGGTATCTGCTAGGTGACCCCAAGCAATATGACCTGAAAACAGGGCTATCCCTTGTTGCTAATGCCTTTGATGGCATTTATTAAGAGAGAGGTGATTTTTTGTGATTTATCCCAAGGTGGTACTGGAGATTTGGGGCGATTTTGCTCTCTGGACCCGTCCGGAAACCAAGGTGGAACGCTTGACATACCCTGTGCCTACCCCCGGAGGAATACGGGGAGTGCTCGCTTCCATCTACGCAAAGCCTTCGGAGTTTTACTGGCAGATATGCTCAATCGAGGTTTTGAAACCAATTCGCTATATGACATTTAAACGCAATGAGGTTAAAAGCAAAGCCAGTAAGATTTCAGACGTTAACCCATGTAAAAGTTGTATCTGCATAGAGGATGACCGCACCCAACGTCAATCGGTTGTACTAAAAGATGTGCGTTATCGGGTGACCGCCCAAATTGTGCCACGACCCGACTTTCCATATCCTCCGGCACGGCTGCTAAACCAATTTGAACGGCGGGTGGAAAAGGGACAGTGCTTTATGCAACCGGTTCTGGGCACTCGAGAGTTCCCAGCCTATTTTGAAGGCGGCTCAAGCGGAATACCGCCCATTGACTTGGATTTAGATTTAGGCTATATGCTCTATGATGTTTTTGACCTAAATGAGTGGAAGGTTGGCAAAACTGCCAATCCATCGGTTTCGCTGTTTCACGCTTGCTTGGAACACGGTGTGCTCACCGTGCCGCCCTACGATAGTCCCTTGGTGAAAAAGCCGGGAGAGGAGGGGGCACAATGTTAGGCGAGCTATATCAGTATGCCATCGACCATGGCCTTTCTGCACAACCCGGTTTTAAACCCAAAAAGATTAAATACTATTTGATGCTTTCTGCTGACGGACGATTTTTGGGGCTGGATCCGCCGCCTGCTCCCACGGTTTTTTGTCCGGACATTGGCTCTGCGGCAAACGGCACATTGAGATGCAATATTTTAGTGGAAAAAGCATCCATTGTATTGTCCATTATAGAGGATGCCATTAAAGGAAAAAATATTCCAACCAAACACCAATTTTTTTTGGATGCCCTAAAAAGCGGTGAGCAGGCAGAGCCGCTGTTTAGCATCGCCTATGATGCACTCAGCAATCCCGATACTTTGGAGCAGATGCGTGTTGTACTAGCGGAGGAAAAAGGTAAGCCGGCCGATCCTATAGGGATAAAGGTGGACGGACAGCCCTTGGAGCAAAGCAAGCTTTACTTAGACTGGTGGACAGAATTTCGCAAGCAATTTGCACCGCCTGCCACAGCCAAGCTGCCCCGCTGTCTTATCACGGGAGAGTTAGCACCAGCTATGGCGACGGTGCCAAAAGTGTCAGGGCTTTATGCTGTAGGCGGTCACTCCTCAGGAGACGCATTTTTATGCTTTGATAAGGACGCATTTCAGTCATATGGTTTGCAGCAAAGTGCCAATGCAGCGGTTTCGGAAGCAGCAATGACCGGTGTAAATGCTGCCCTAACACACTTAATTGCCACAGCGAAAACCTTTGGCGGAGCAAAGATTGTACACTGGTACAGCGGTAAACAGGAACCTGAAACAGACCCGATAATTGCAATTTTTGGTGATGATTTGCCATTAGATATTGAGGAAAACGAAGATTTTGATACCGACAAAGAGCGAGAGGCGCTTACTGCCGCTGGGCGGCTCATAGAAAGCCTAAGCCAAGGCAGGCTCCCCGAGCCACTGCGAGCACGTTACTATATTATGCCGCTATCCGGTGCCGGAGGGCGAATGATGGTGCGTGGCTGGCAAGAGGGAAGCTATGAGGAATTATGTCAGAACGTCTATGCTTGGTTTGATGATTTGCGGCTGAAAACCGGTGGCGGCTTAACCCGACCGCCAAAGCTGGCGGCACTTTGCATACGCTTATTGAAACCCGGTGGAAATCCGCAAAAAGTATGGGAACAGATGGATAAAGAATTGGCAGGGCTGATAAACCGGCTGATTTTCTCAATTGTGCAAAATGCTCCTCTGCCCGATGAAATAGCCGCCCGCACCCTGCAATGGTTGAGGTCTTCTATGCTAACGGCAAAGGAAGATGATTCAAATAAAAGCTCTGCTACGGAGACTATGGCTTATCAGTTGCTTAAAGCATGGCTACGGCGCACGCAAAAAAATCGAAAAGGAGTTGTGATGATGGAACAAAATCTTAATCCGAATTATCCAGGTATAGCATACCAATGTGGGCGACTGATGGCGGTGTATGCCGCTGTGCAAACTGCCGCTCTTGGCAGTGACTTAGGGGCAGGTGTGCTACAACGCTATTATGCCTCCGCCAGTGTCACCCCAAAGCTTGTCATTGGTAAGCTTTCTGCACTATCTCAGCACCATCTTGCTAAATTGGAAAATCGAGGACAGGTGATTAATTACGAAAAAATGCTCAGGGAAATTGCCTGTCATATTCCGGAAAATAGTATCCCCACCAGCCTTAATTTAGAACAGCAGACGGAATTTGCTTTGGGATATTATCAGCAAGGTGCTGCAATCTACACAGGTAAAAACAATCAAAATAAGGAGGAATTATAATATGGCAATCAATAATCGCTATGAATTTCTGTTCTATGTGGAGTGCAAAGATGGCAACCCCAATGGTGACCCAGACATGGGCAATTCCCCTCGTATGGATCCTCAAGATATGCACGGCTACATCACTGACGTGGCAATTAAGCGTCGTATTCGCAATTACGTTCAAATGGCTTTCGAAAGTCAGGCAGGGATGGAAATGCTGATACGCTCTGCCAGTAACATCAACACTGGTATTGCAAAAGCTAAGGAACTTTCCGGCGTGGAGCTTTCCGCCAAAGGCAAAAACGAGGTGTATGCAGGACGGAAAAAAGCCTGTGAGCTTTTCTATGATGTACGTACCTTCGGTGCTGTTATGTCAACAGGCCCTAATGCAGGACAGGTGCGTGGCCCAGTGCAGCTCTCCTTTGCTCGCTCGCTGGATCCTATTCAGTCTTTAGATATTTCTATCACTCGTATGGCTAGTGCCGTGGATATTAAGGATGCAAAATCTTTTGCCGATTACGAAAAGATGGAAGAGGAAACACCGGAGGACAAGCTGCGTACCATGGGACGCAAACAGTTCATTCCCTACGGCATCTATGAAGCACGGGGCTTTGTCAGTGCTAATCTTGCTCAAGAAACCGGCTTTGATGAAAAAGATTTGAAAATTCTCTTTGAGGCAATTTTGAATATGTACGAGCATGACCGCTCTGCCAGCAAGGGACAAATGTCAGTGATTACACCGCTTATTATATTTCGTCATGTAGGCACGGATACAGATTTAGAACAGCGCAGCCGTCAGGCAAAGTTAGGCTGTGCTCCTGCACATCGACTGTTTGATTTGGCACAGGTTTGTAAGCGTGAGGACGTGGATTATCCTCGTTCATGGAGAGATTACACCGCAAAAATTGCACTGGAACAACGTCCAAATGGTGTTGACATTGGTTTTCTAACTTCACCTCAAGGTGAGATTTCTTGGAACAAAGTACCGGATGATGCTGAGTTTTTCCGATGAGCACGAGCTGCTGCCACTCTCATATCTATCACAATATGGCTACTGCCAACGCCGATGTGCGACCGATTGGCATTGTCATTAATCAATCGGGGGCAAATCACAAGTAAAAGCTTTGAAAGCCTTCAAGCTCCGGTGCTTATGACCGAAAAGGCACATAAGGTAATTGTTGCAGCATGGCAGGCACGCAAGCAAGAGACGATAACCCATCCTTTTTTGCAGGAGAAAATACCTATTGGCTTAATTGCATTTAGTCAGGCACAGCTTTTGGCTCGAGTAATAAGAGGGGACTTGGATGAGTACCCTCCATTCCACTGGAGGTGAAAAATATGATGCTCGTGATTTCTTATGATGTAAAAACGGCAGATTCAGGCGGTGCAAAGCGACTGCGACGCGTGGCGAAACTTTGTGAATCCTATGGTGTGCGGGTGCAAAACTCAGTCTTTGAGCTATGTATTGACCCCGCGCAACTGGTGACTCTTAAAGCGGCTCTTACGGATGTCATCGATGCGGAACAGGACTCTGTGCGGCTCTATCGACTGGGCAGCAGTTGGCAGTCAAAAGTGGAATACTTGGGTCGTCCGCCACGCTTTGAGCAAGAGGGATTGCTATTATTTTAACCTTTTGCGCGAACCACCATCATGCAAGAAAAGCCGGTAGGTTCGCGCAGAAAAAAGCAGAAATTCGGATAAAAAGAGCAGTGTGCATGCTATAAGCAATATTGAAGCAATGTTCTTTTCATCAAGCACAGCATTTTTCGGCACAATGTACACAGCAAGTGAGTATTTCTGTGTAATTTTGCCGATGCCCCTTCACAGGGGCATGACTTGAAACAACTTTGCGGTCGGCACGGATGCGCCGTCCTTGTCGCGATGCCCCTTCACAGGGGCATGACTTGAAACTATAAGGTGTAAGTTTTTCAATACATATATTCTTGGATGCCCCTTCACAGGGGCATGACTTGAAACATCCCCGAGCTAGAATTTCAATGCCAGCCATCACTGATGCCCCTTCACAGGGGCATGACTTGAAACAAAATATTTTTATTTGATTTTCCCCCCTTCTAATGATGCCCCTTCACAGGGGCATGACTTGAAACGGCTCGCTGGAATTATGCACTTCCATCACTTCCGGATGCCCCTTCACAGGGGCATGACTTGAAACTTTGATATAATCATGATTGTATAGATGTCCTTTGATGCCCCTTCACAGGGGCATGACTTGAAACCAAAAAGTCGGATTTTATCTCCATGGCCACCTCTGGATGCCCCTTCACAGGGGCATGACTTGAAACGCATAGGCGTGGCGTAATTGGTGCGGCGTTACGGTGATGCCCCTTCACAGGGGCATGACTTGAAACATATCGCCATTTTCAATTGCATATGTCATTATGTTGCCCCTTCACAGGGGCATGACTTGAAACGGCTTTGACAGTTTTGAAAGTTATGTGGAAAAAGCGATGCCCCTTCACAGGGGCATGACTTGAAACTAATAACTTATATGAGATGCTAGTCGGCAGGCGGGATGCACCTTCACAGGGGCATGACTTGAAACCTTGGAATTACGCCCGAGCAGCTTTTCAACCACAAGATGCCCCTTCACAGG
>JAVWUR010000074.1:0-10876 GCA_036667055.1 Oscillospiraceae bacterium | reverse complement strand
GTCAATCTTTTCCCATAGCTTGCTTTCGCCATTCCACTTCTCCCATTGATAGGTCGGATGGGGGACGCCTGTGGCGGTGATGGTGAAATTAGCGGCAGTACCTGCAGCGGATTTCTGATCCGTTGGTTGTGTGGTGATGGTTGGAGGACTGCCCACTAAAAGACCTAGCGTTTTTTTGAAAAAGATGGGATTGATGGAGTTTGTCTCTTCCAATGTAATTTCAACTGCATAGGGAGCGGAGCGTGACGTACCCACCGCAGGATTGCCAGTGATAGTGCCGGTAGTAGCATCAATGGAAAAACCGCTTGGCAAGCCTACAGCGCTATATGCCAACGCTTTTTTCCCAGTGTAATCGGCGTCAATATTTTGGGTATAGGCAAAACCCTCCCTTGCATCCAACAGTGAGGCGGTGGTAATGTTAAGCGTGGGCGGCTTAATCCAGCCAGCATATAGGGTCATATCGGATGTTACGGGGTCGGCAAAATCCCACAAATCGGCATCGGCTGCGGCTGCGGTTTTGTACCAACCATTAAAGTAAGATTGAGTGGCGTTTGTACATTTAGGATCACGCACCGAAACAACGGATCTTCCATTTGCCACCGTTTGTTTGCGCTGCATTCCGGTTACGGTTCCGGTGCTATTTGAATCGAATTTGACAGTGTAAATGCTGGTCCCGGCGGGTACGATACAGATGGTGGCAATCTGGCTGGGTACTGATTTGCCACCTGCGGATACCACGCAATAATAATAGTAGTCGGTGGTTGCTTGTAAACTTGTGGGAATTTCAAAATCATAGCCAGTTGCACCTGGGATGGGCGTTCCGCCAACGTTGCTAGCGCTCGTGTTTTGATACCACTGATAAGACAAGGGGGCAGAGGCACCTGCTATCAGCACTGTGCCACGGGTGCGCAGCTTGCCTTCGATGCCTCCTTCCACAAAGGTACGTACTATTGGCTGCTGAGTGATGTTGATAACAACGTCCTCTGCCCTGCTTACAGCGCCCTCTACATCAGGGTTTAGGCTGGTGTAATAGGTAAGCTCGGTGGATGCACCTGGGGCAAGAGTTCCAATGTTAAACCGGAGACCGATGGCTTTGTCGTCGTAGAAGTGGTTTCCATCGAGCGCCGCATTTCCCACATAATTTCCGCCAAGGTCTGTAAAGGCGAGTTCGCCCGTAATGGGCTCGGCACGCAGGTCATCGGTGTAAAAGGAAAAGACGTTTTCGCATCTGCTAAAAGCGGTATGACGATCAATCGGACGGAGTAACTTGGATGTGCCATCTAATGGCGCAGTAGATGCGACACACCAGGTACCGCCGGCTTCATCGCTTAAGAAATAGTTATCAGTGTTGTTGCCATTTAGACCTTGATCCGGATCTAATCTGCGAATGTAGTAAAGATTGTCAAGAGGTGCGGCGCTGTTATTTGTGAGGGTAACAACGGTTTTGAACTGCTTGTCATCCGCCTTAAAGCTGATCTCCTGCACATAGTCAAGCACGTTATTCATGGTGCCGGAGGTGATGCCTTTCAAAAGGGAAGGAGTACTATGATCAACAGTTCCAGTTGATGTTATGTTTTTATCTTTGGCGATATTGTTTCCTATGTGACATCCGCCTGATTGATAAATGGGCGATGCACCCCAAAAGGTCATGAAGCCCTCGTCAATGGTACCGGGCAAAAAGAAATCTCGTGTGGTGTCTTTGGCTCCGGTTTCCCAGCCGCCGCCAATGGAGCGCAAACCGATTTTAATGTGTGTTGGATGATAGAAAATAGACCTCACAGGACGAGCCTTGGTCGGTGCGTTTGAAGAGGTGCCAAGTGAGCCAATTTCACTAATTCCTATCTCTATGTAGTTGCCGCCAAGAAACAAGTCCTCGTTTATTCTACTGCTTCGTGCGCCTGTGCCGCCGGTGCCAATATCTCTGGCATTTCCATTAGCCGCCACTGGGGCTGCCCCCATTAACGCAACAGGCGCTACATTTTCCGATACCGTCAGGGCAAGCCTTGCACTTTCGGCTTTGCCGCTTTCGGTAACGGCAACATAATACACCGCTACAGGCAAATCTGTTTTGTGGGTAAGGGTAAGGGTGTTTGCGTTGCAGCTTGCCACAATATCCACAAGGGCAGTTGTGGCAGTTTCGCTGTCATACACCGCCCATGTCGCCGTGTCTGTATAGGCTGTTTGGTTATCCAAAACAAAGCTAACCGACGGCTGTATGGCGGTTTCTTTTGCAACTGTCGCCATTGCCGTGGTTGGTGCATCTGTTTTTTCCAAGGCAGGGCTTGAGCTTGGCAAAGCTGGGCTTGGGCTTGGCAAAGCTGGGCTTGGACTTGGCAAAGCTGGGCTTGGGCTTGGTAAGGCTGGGCTTGGGCTTGGCAAGGCTGGGTCGGGGCTTGGTAAGGCTGGGCTTGGGCTTGGCAAAGCTGTGCCACTGTCACCAGTTTCGCCATTCTTTGGGTGGCAAATTTCACAGCTTGCCCCATCAAAGGTGCAGGGGCTTGCCGCTGTCGCAGGCGAGTATGCACAATCAGCGGCGTGGTCAATTACGCCATCACCGTTTGTGTCTTTGCAGTCTTTGTCGCAGTCTACCTGTACCACTGGGGGCGCATACCCACATTTTTTATCGTGAACATGGTGGGTGCAAGGGCTGCCCTCGCCCACCTGTGGTAAACTCTCTGCAAAGATGGAGGTGGGCGTTATGCTTAACACCATGCACGCCACAAGCAGCATTGCTATAAATCGTTTTTTCATTTATTTTTCTCCTCGATATTTTGTTTTATTTTATATGTTTTTTTATGTTGCCCTCGGATGCACAGGGCGGTAATGGCGACACCATAACCATACAAAATAGTTATATATTATATGTAAATACATAAAAAGCAAAAAGTACTCACCAAAAAATGAAAAAAATAAAAGTTGCCAATAATTGACAACTTTTAACAATTTTGTAAAGTGAGCAGAGGTTTTTTTCAATGTGTTTGTGGAATGGGGCGTTGGTCGCCCTGCGTTATCATTTGTGCGCACTTTTAATACTGCTCTCTAATTCTATAGATATAATTAAACTATATATATTAGCCAAAAAGCATATTTTCAATGTAATATTGCATAAATGTTTTGCTTTGCGACAAATCTATAGCTTTAACATTTTGAGTAATATTAGAAATATTATACTTTTCTTTTTCATTGCATAGAATTCTAGATGCGCCATCAAGTGCGGCATTGCCTATAATTTCTGTTTTATCTCTAAATTGTGCTGGAATTAATCCTATATTTATGGCACTGTCTAAATCTAAAAAACTACCGAATCCTCCTGCTACATATAGTTTTTCTACCGTTGTATCAATTCTACTTGCCAATGTTAAAATTCCTGATGATATTGCGCTTTTAGCCAGCTGGATTTTGCGAATATCCTCTTGGGTAATATATATTTCATTTGCTAATTTGCACGCAGAATGTCCATTATAGTTTCCCAACACATTATATTTTAATAATATATTTTCTTCAAAGCGACCTGTTTCATCAATAGCACCTATGATAAGCAGCACACTTATTAAATCAATGATGCCGCTGCCGCAAATGCCTTGTGGATTTACACCCCCAATTACAGTATATTCTATTGTATCTCCGGTTAAATATACTTTATCTATTGCCCCTGCCATTCCCGACATTCCGCTTGTAAGCTCTGCGCCTTCAAATGCAGGTCCGGCAGCTGTAGAACAACATATGAGCGTTTTATTGTCGAAAAGCGCCATTTCACCATTTGTGCCTATATCTATAAGAATACTGTTTTTCCCTTTATTCATCATATCGGAGGATAATATAGAGCAAGCTACATCCCCACCAACAAAAGCTGAAATGCATTTTGTTAAGTAAACACAGCAATTAAGCTTACTTAAGCCTAGGCTTTGTGCAGATACTGTGTTTCCATATAGAAAATCCGCACTAAATGGCAAACATGATAAAGATTTTGGATTTCTATTTGTTAGCAGGTACAGCATTGTAGTATTTGCAGCGATCACCATATAATCAATTTCACTTGTTTTTATATGGGAATTTTCAACTAAGCTTTGAATTAACTCGTTTAAATCTTTAACAATGAAATTTTTTAATTTTTCCCCGCCATTATTAAGTGAGTATTCTATTCTAGAGATAACATCTGAGCCCACTACCCTTTGAGAGTTTTTTCGTGTTTGTACCGCAACTTCTCCATTTTTATCAAAAAGTTTAGCCACTAATGTTGTTGTGCCAATGTCAATTGAGACTCCATATTGAGTAAAAAGCGATTTGGTTGGAATTATTTTTTTTATTCCTGTAGAAATTTTCAAATGCTCAGTTTTATTAACTATTTTGGTAACTTGTACATTATCACCTTTTACATATGTGCAGCACGCTAAGCGAACGCCTTCTCTTATTTCATTAACAGACAGCAAATTTTCTTCTTCTTTTGAAATTACCGATACGTCACCTTGCACAATAACTTTACATTTACCACATTTTCCAATGCCAGAACAAGGCATATGAAAATCAATGCCGCAATTGACAATTGTATCGCTTAATTTGTCTCCCAAGTTTGTTTCAAACTCTTTTTGTTCCAATATGATTTTGACTTTCTTCATTAATTATTCCTTAATAAGCACAACACTAAAATATGTAACAGTATTTTTTCCATTAATATATTTTAATTGTGCACTTTCTGCCAGTTTAGAAACGTAAATACAATATGCATCCATTGAGTGCAATTGTTTTTCAGGAAAGTAACAATGCTTGTTATCTTTTGCTGCGCACCTATTGCAATGATGACAACTACCTGTGCCCAACACAAGCGTATTGTAAAGGTTATATTCCAGTAATATTTTCTTAACTGCTACCGTTAAATCTTTAAAGTATGTATCCGCTTCCTTCATTCCTTCAATGTCAAAGGAATCCTCAATGGTATACACCTTATTAAAAACAATAGCGTCTGTATATGTTTTTGCTTCTAATACTAAATCTTCAGCTTTACCTGCTAAAGGTGGACAGCTCCAGCTTGTACCAAAATATCCGCATTGGTTACTTTCGCATATTTTCCGAAACATTGTATCAAATACTATTTCGCTAACTTTTATATTTGCAACATTATCTGCACCTAAATTTAAAATTTGATTTTTTATATCTTGATACACTAGCTCGCTCCTTTAAATGACATACTGTTTATATGTTTATTTAATTTGATGAAAACAAATATCTGCACTAAATTTATATTATAGTTTATATAGTCCAACCGCTATTAGACAGCAGCATTTTAGCTTTTTGTATAGAAAATCCTCTGTTTTTTTCTGTGTTCTCATCTATGTCTCGTGGATTTGTTCCAATTTCTGCATATACTTGATTGCACCCAGACATCAAACATATCTCCATCGGTTCGTGAACGCCCATCGCTCTTTTAGGTCTTACACATATATTGGTCACTGCTGCTATTTTACTGGTTTCTGCATTAGTAATCATACCTTTTTGGAATAATGGCGTACCCTCAACAGCAACTCTTTTCATAACCGCCATTACAGTTACCGGATAGTCTTTTGCCCTAAATATTTCATCTGCAATTTGATTGTAAGTATGCTCCGGGCCAATAGGCTCTACGCAATAATAAATTTCCATTCCTGCATTTTTTATATAATCTAATGTATTTATGCGTGTTTCTACCGTTACATCTGTATCTATGCCTTCACCCAATCTGCAAATGTGATAAACGCCATGCACTCCAAGCTTTTTTAACTTATACGCATAATCTTGATTAAAGTCGCCTGTATTTACAATCAGATTAACATTTGGCGGTAGAGCCTCCCTTACACATTTAACATACTCTAAAAAATTCATAAGGTTAAAATTTGCAGTAGTCATAATAAATATTTCTTTTGCGCCCTGCATTACACTTTTTTTAGCGAGTAAAACGACCTCCTCAATGCTTTTTATTGAGCTGCACCCATTATAGCTATCTTTTGCAAAGGAACAAAATTTACAGTTCACATCGCACTTTTGAGCGTCTATACCTACTTGCGTAAATATACTTCCATTGTTTTTAAATTGTTTTCTTGAAATTTCATTAGAAATAGATAGCAGTCTATAATAGTCCTCACTTCCAACTTCAATATTTAACAATTCTATTGCGTCAGCTTTTGATATGTCTACATTGTTTTGAATTTTATCTATTAATTTTGTTATCATACATCAATTTCCTTTATTATATTATTATACATATTTTTAGCATTTTTTAAAGATTTTCTTAAATTCATACCTGCGCCAGCCAAAACAACCAGTTTATTATTATTCTCTATTGCCCCGTCATACGGAGCAAATTTAACATAGGCTCCAACACAATCTATAAGGTGTTGCACTCCTTCGATAGATACAAAGCCTTTTATTCTATATGTATCCTCGCATATACTTCTAAGCAACCCATTCAATTGAATTTTTTTTACATCATTATTTAAAGTTATTACCGCTTTTTGCAATGTTATATCTTTTATGTTATCCGCACTATTTATATCGGTATTTGGAACTATATAGCTTATCCACCGCTCATCTATCTTCCCAAATTGGGTATATTCTAATTTAATTGAAGGATTGATTTCTTTTGCTTTTAAAATTACATTTCTTATTTCATCTTCATTGGAAATATCTGTTTTATTAATAACCCCAAAAGATGAAACAGATATTTGTTTTGTCACAACTCTCGCAGTTTCAACCACTTTATGAAAACTTGTAGCGTCTATCAAGCACACACTACCCTTGTAATTTATATCTTTAAAGCTTTTATCATCCATTATTCGACAAATATTTGTAGGGTCACTTAACCCTGAAGCTTCTACTATAATAATATCTGGGTTTGTATTTTTTGCATTGGACAATTCCTGTTCAAATTTGTCTAATCTGCATGCACAAAAAATAGAGCCATTATTAATCTCTGACAAAAGGCTGTTATACTGTTTTAAAATTGTTCCATCTATACTTTCCTTGCCGAATTCATTTACAATTAAATATATTTTTTTATCTTCAAACAGTTTAATGAAATTCTTTAAAAAAGATGTCTTACCTGCACCTAAAAACCCAGTTATTAAATATAAATCCATTTTCTCACCTACAAGACGTCGTACTTTCCTATTGAAGAAAAGTACGACATTTAAAATTTTACATTACCTCTTTAATTGCTTTTTCTAGTTCTTCTTTAGATGGAATGAGCGATGCAAATTTAAGTTTACCATTAATGTATATTGAGGGTAAATTTTTAACGCCCATTTTCATGCATCTTGCTATGTTTTCTTTTTCTGTAAACTTATATTCTATCATATCTATAGCATCGCCAAAAGTTTTTTTAGCCACGTCTGCTGCGCCCTTCATATATGTACAGGCAGCGCAAGAAGCAGAGTCAAGCGTAAACACTTCTAAGAATGGTTTTTGAAGATTTTCATAATCCGGAATAACCACGCTGCTAAGATCGAAAGTTTCGCTTGTGTAATTTTCCACCATTCTACGAACATTATCGACATCTAATACCGCTTGAGCAACACCAATGCAGTTTTCTACCGGAACCACGTAAGGCATATCGCAGCCAGGAGCTACTATAAAATTATTTTTGCTATTTATACTGTCAATTAAATCTATGGTATATTTCATATTATCTTGTTGTGTGCCATGTAGCATTATAGATGTTAATGGGATATTTCCGCCAATGACAACATTGTACTTGTCCGTAACTTCTTTAGCTTTAACTATATCAACATTTTCGTCGACAGAAATTGAGTGTGGTTTCGTTTTGCACATAACCTCAATATTTCTAGTTGCATCACCGCATACAAAAAATGAAGAAAACACTTGTTTATTAATATGTTGAAACAAGTCTGCGAATGGTTCGCTTAAAAATTCCTCAAAGTGACTTGAAGAAATTTGAGATACAAGAGGGTCAACTACAGCTATAATATCCATACCTGCCTCTATCATCATATCGCTCATCTTTTTTGCCACTTTTGTACAGAATTTAAGCAGATCTGACACATACTCTTCATCGTCAAACATATCCATGAATATATCATTGCCCCTAAGATGGCTTGCCAATGTAAAAGGTCCGGTAATAAGTCCATAAAGCGCTGTGGTTTCCCCAACTTCTTTTTTCATCCTTCTCATCGCAGATAAAACAAGAGGCATACGTCCATCTTTTTCTGTTGGAATTTTGCAGTCGCAAGGTACACTCATAGTATCTGCAAGGGGATGTGAAGAGACGGACGGTGGCCCATCTTTTGCCCATACTAGGTCACATCCTAAAATCTCTGCTTCTAATTGCAAATCAAAAACTACCGGTTGTCCATCGGGCTTGTAAAGTTTATTAACCTCTAAAAGTGACTTTACAAGCTTATCTTCATCTGTCAACACCTCAGTAGCGTCAGCTCCAATTAAAAATCCTGAATGAACACCTGCAAAGGGAACCCATGGCGCACGTTCTGTATTTTCATTTCTTAAAGTTTTAAATAGTAATTCTTTAGACATTTATTCTCTCCCTATTAAATCTATTTGCAAATTTCAGCTGCCGCTTCTGCTGCACTTGTAGCATCAGGTGTATATATTGAAGCATTTATCTCCGCTCTATATCCTTCAGTAACGGGTGCTCCCCCTATCATAACCTTAACTTTATCTTTAATTCCTGCTTCCTCTACTTTCTTAACAACATCCGCCATAACGCCCATTGTTGTTGTAAGTAAAGCTGAGCAGCAGATGATTTGGCAGTTTTCATTGATAGCTGTTTCTACGAATGCTTCCGGTGTTACATCTGTGCCAAGATCAATGACTTCAAGACCCTTACCTTCCATCATCATTTTAACAAGGTTTTTGCCTATATCGTGCAGGTCACCTTTAACTGTTCCAATAACTACCTTGCCATTTGATTTTGCCCCGCTTTCCTTTAGTAGTGGCTTTAGAATTTCCGCTCCCATATTCATGGCTCTTGCCGCTACCAATACTTCGGGCACAAACACTTCATTGTTTTTAAACTTTTCGCCTATAATTCCCATGCCCGAAAGAAGCCCATCGTCTAAAATTTGTTGTGGGCTCATCCCTTCATCAATAGCTTGCTGCACAAGCTGCTTTACCATTTTTGCTTTTCCTCGTTGTAAATTTTCTGAAATTTCTAATAAAATACTCATAATAATATTCTCCTTTAAAAACATTTTTAAATTATTTTCTATTGTAGGATTTGGTAATATTATAGCAATTTTAACGGTGTTATTATTGTAAAAACAATGCATTTTTGGTACTTTCTTATTATTTAAAAATCACAGTAAAATATTACCAAAAATCCAAAAATAGTCGCAAATTTTACATGGAAATGTGCTATTATATAAGCAGAACTATAATACTTATAAATTATAACAAATTTACGCTTTGTACTAAAATATTTGCTACTACAGAAAGGGAACTAATATGTCTAATAGTGATATCAAGTTTGACATTACCTTAGCAAAGGAATGTGCCAAAACTTTTCATAATGTTACAGGTATCGGTTGCACAATATCTTTAGAAAATGGCGAAACTATTGAAGAATATGGATTTGGATGTGCTTCTTGTCAAATGTGCGAAAAATTAAATATAAAAAAGCAAAGCTGTATAAACTCTCATATATACGGTATGATTGAAAGCGAAAAGCTTGGGGGTAAATATATTTATTATGGGCCTTCCGGTCTTAACTGCTTTGTTTCTCCAATTATCGGAAACGAAAATTCAAGAGCAAAAATAACTGTAGGCCCTTTTATGATGGTGGATAAACAAGATTATATTGATGTTGATTTGCGTTCATTTCTTAAAATAAGCGAAGACACTTTAAATAATGTAGTTGATTACATAGATAATATTCCATTTGTTCCTCCGGAAAAAGTAAATGATTATGCCACAATATTATTTATGGCTGTTGGCTTTTTAAACAATGTGCATCAAGCTAGCACAATGCTTGAAACACAAAAATCGGATAATATGCAAAGCAGCATTTCCGCTTACATACATCAGCTGAAAAACAAGGAGGAAATTCCTCCCTACCCTTTTGACACAGAAAACAAGCTGCTTAATGCTGTTGCAAAAGCAGACAGGCCCTTAGCTCAAAAATACTTAAATGAGCTTTTAGGATATATTCTTTTTTACACCGGCAATAACTTGGAAATTGCCAACTCCAGAGTTTATGAGATGCTTGTTTTGATTTCACGAACTTCTATAAAAGCTGGCGCTAACCCTGAGAATTGTCTAATTCTTACACATAACTTTTTTCAAGAAATACCAAAGATTAAAAGCATGGATACTCTTTGTAATTGGCTTAGCAAGGTTATGAATGAGTTTATGGACAATTCCTTTGACTATATGGATAGCAAACACGCTAATGTTATCTTTAAATCCATTAGCTATATAAATTCCCATTACAGCGAAAAAATAACTCTAGAGGATATGGCGCAAAAAGTCTATCTATCTCCTGCATACTTCAGCAAAATATTTAAAGAAGAAACTGGAAAAACATTTATTAATTTTTTAAATGATGTACGAATAGAAAAAAGTAAAGAGCTACTTAGGACTACAGATTTTAAGCTTATTGATATATGTTCTTTGGTAAGCTTTGATGATCAAAGCTATTTCACAAAAGTTTTTAAAAAGCACGTGGGTATATCCCCTCTTAAATATCGAGATAATTTATAATTAAACAAAATTTCTAAGTGAAAATTTGCATTGGTAATATTTATTGTTTACTTGTCATTATATAACATAGCATAATATAACATAGGTGGGGCCAAGACGATTTTTCCATTTCGTCTTGGCCCCACCATAAGTTATGCTATTTAATTATTATTCCTGTCTACTTGCCAAGGGG
>JAVWUR010000073.1:0-10907 GCA_036667055.1 Oscillospiraceae bacterium | reverse complement strand
CAAACGGTGTGGCACATCCCCCATTAAAACCCCACTGGGATGGTGCAAAATGGACGGAAGCGGCAACAGCGGCGGAGCTTTTGGCGGCGTACCCTGTTCAGCCACCTGTTCCACCCTCGGCAATAGAAAAGGTGGAGGCACAGGCAACCTACACCGCCATGATGACCGACACCTTGATAGGAGGAGTTTAGAATGTATGAAAAGATAAAAAAGTGGTACAGCCAAAAGCTATGGACGGCGGCAATGGTGCAAAATGCGGTGATGAAAGGGAAGATAACACAGGGGCAATATGATGAGATTATAGGAGGGAAAACCATATGAGTAAAGCAATATTTGAAAAAGGCATTGATGTCTCAAAATATCAAGGCACAATCAACTGGCAAGCCGTGGCTTTGAGCGGCGTGAAATTTGCACTTTTACGGTGTGTTTCAACGAATAAAAGTGGATTATACATAGACCCATCTTTTGAAAGAAATTATGCCGAGTGTAAAAAATACGGAATAAAAGTAGGGGTATATTATTACACCTATGCACTGGATAAAAGCTATGCTGATAAAGAGCTTGATTTAGTTTTTAGCTGCCTTGATGGCAAGAGCTTTGAATATCCCATTTGTGTTGATATAGAGGATGGTTCCACAGCAAAACTCGGCAGACAAGTCGGAACGGACTTGCTAATATATCAGCTTGAAACGCTGCAAAACAAGGGATATTACGCAAGCATATATACCTATTATGCCTACCAAAAAAGCTATCTTGATATGGCACGTTTGCAGGGCTTTGATATGGCGATAGCCTGCTACACACGGGAAAATTATTACAAGGGAGCATATGGAATTTGGCAATATTCCAGCAGTGGCAGCGTGCCCGGGATAAAGGGCAATTGTGACTTGGATTTTAGCTACAAGGACTATGCAGTTATCATTAAAAATGCAGGGCTGAACGGGTTTGATAAACTGGAAGAGCCGCCCATCACAGAGCCACCTACAACAAATCAAATCGAAAAGTTAAAAGCAGAAAATGAAATGCTTAGACAAAAGCTGTCTAACATACATAAAGAAAGTGAGATTTAAAAATGGACATACTAAAAAACATAAAAATAGGCATTACAACTATATGCACACTGCTTACCGCCGCACTTGGACAAATAGCAATACCTTTTTATTTCTTGATTATTGCGAACATTATGGACTATGCCACAGGCATAACAGCGGCAAAATATCGCAATGAAAAGGTGAATAGCTATAAAGGCTTTCGGGGCATTGCCAAGAAGGTATGTATGTGGCTTTTGGTGGCGGTAGGTGCGATAATGGATTACGCAATAATAAATATGGGTGCCACAATGGGCATTGAATTTAATTTGAAATGTATAGTAGCCTTGGCAGTGATATTTTGGCTGCTGCTTAATGAGTTTATATCAATATTGGAAAATATGGCAGACATAGGTGCACCGATACCTCCTTTTCTGCTAAAGCTAATTAAAACCGCAAAAGACAAAACCGAGGAGCAAATGAATATAGAAAGCGAGGTAAAATAACATGCATGTAAGCTTTGACGGTGGAGGAAAAAACAAGGAACTTGAAGATTGGGCAGAAAAAAACAAGCATCTATTTGACGGTGACCACTCTGTCAACTATGTCAGCCCTACACAAGTCCCCGAATACATCCAGCATGTAAAGGACAAGCAGGATAGGCCGACAGCAGGGTATGGTGGCAGTGGCGGCGGTGCCGGCGGCGGTTATACTACAAACCCTTACGCTGACTACCTTGACCAGATAAACCGTATGCGTGAGCAGCAGCTTGCAAGGCAAAAGGCACAGGCACAAGCACAATATGACGCAAGGGTTGGCAACATCAATAAAGGGGCAGATGAAATTTTGTGTCAAGCCTATGTTTCAAAAATGCAGGATGCAAGACAGCTACCACAGCAATTAAAGGCTGTGGGTATAAGCGGTGGGGCAAGTGAAACTACATTGCAAAATATGGGGGCTAACTATGCAAACAATCGCAACAACACGGAGGGTCAGCGTATGCAATCTATAGACGAGGCAGCACAAGACCGTGACGCTATGAATTCTAAATCGTACAATGACTTTTTGGAAAGCAACATAGCTACCTTGCAGAGTGCCGCACAGCAGGCAATGGCACAGCAGCAATCGCAAGCTAGGCGCAGTGGGGGCGGCAAGGGGGGCGGTGACAGCCGATATATCAAAGACGGAGGGCGAACCTTTAAAAGCGTAAGCGAATGGACTGCCTATCGGCTGAAACTTGGGGACTCCGACGATGAAATAAAAGAACTCGCAAGGACAAGCGGCATCATATAAAAAAGGAGGGGTGAAATGGGAATATATACAGAAAAAGAATTGCAGCAGGCATTGAAAAGGGGCAGAACTGCCCCTTCCTCGGGCATATTTACCGAAAAAGAGCTTGAAAAAGCCTTAAAGGAGAACGAGCACCTTTATGTCCCTCGTGAAACTGTAATAAAGCCCAAAGAAAACAAGGACAAAGGGATAAAAACAGGGGCTGGATATACTCCTGCTCCTCCTGTAAAGGTGGATGTTCCGGCGAAAGAAACTGTAAAAAATCCGATACTTGAAAACTCTCTAAAGGGGTATCAAAAAGTGGTATCACGACTTAGCGACTCGCCTGTTGAAAAACACTTTGAAAAAGACCTCGGAAGCATACGATATGCAGGTGAGCAGTTTGGCCAAGGGGTAAAGAGCGTTGGGGCAGGCGTGTATAACGCTATACTGGGGGATAGTCTTAAACATAATAATACTGCCCTAAAGGCATCACAGGGCGAGGGCATAGCGGGGGCAATCGGCAAATTCATGGGCATTGAGAGAAGTCCCGAGGGTGAAGAAAAGCTCAAAGCCGCTAATGACAAGTTAAAAAATAAGATTGTAGAAAATCATCAAAGCACACAGCAAAAATCACAGCAGCTAGAGGAGAAATATCAAGACCTGCCACAAGGCGAAAAAACTGTAGGCAAGCTTGTAGGGCAAGTTACAGGTCAGGTTGCCCCTCTAGTGGCGGTAGGTGCATTAAGCCCCTTGACTGCAAAGCAAATGCTGTATGGTATGGTATCGGGCAACGCCATGTCGGAGGCAATAGCGAATGGGGCAGATACTGATACAGCATATAAATATGGCATAACAGAGGGTATCAAGGAGATTGCGGTTGAGTCTCTTGTGGGTGGTATACCTAACTTAGGTGGCGGCGTATTAGATCCCGACAAAATAGTCAAGGAATATATTAAATCCCCGGCAGGGCAAGGTCTTGCCAAGTGGGGAATTGACACTATAGGTGAGGGCTTTGAGGAGGTTGTGTCGGATATACTATCGCCGTACATTAAAAGATACTACTATGACCCCAAGGCACCGGCACCAACGATAGAGGAGCTTTCAATGTCCTTTGCCGGAGGAGCAATTGGCGGCGGGGTGTTTGGTGCACCGGCTGCACTTTCAAACATCGCCCAAGGCTCTAAAGGAGACACAGCCACACAGGTTAACATTGATAATGGGGTTGTGGGAGACAATAAGGTTATAGAGGTTAAGGAGGGGTTGCCACCTGCTGGGGCAAGGGAAGATGTTATTGTTGTGGACGATAAGGGCGGTTTTGAAAGCGATTTAGAGAAAAACGCTATAATTGTGGACGATAGTGTATTATTTGATAAAAAAGTGGGCGAGATTGAGAACGGTTCAAGCAATGCAATAGTTGATGATAACATTGCCACTCACACAGAACGTCAAACGAAAATCATAGAAGAATACAAAAATGCGGTTGACCCTAGCATGATTGACTTTATTGAAAAAGCAAATAACTATAGAGACCCAGCAAAATTAGAAACAATTGCAGGAAATGTTAAAACAAAGGAAGCTACTGACATAAAAAACGCTATAGGTGCTAATGTTGAAGGATATAACCGTACAATAAAGGGAGACAGAATTGTACATATAGAGAAAAAGCATGGAGCACAAGGTACATCAGACCAGAGCCTAGCCCAAGTTGAAGATATAGCAAGAATACAATGGGTCCAAGATAATTATGATGAGATAGTAAGGGTTGTTGACCCAAAAGGAAACCAAGAATACAGTAAAATGTTTTACAATGTAGATGGTTCAAAAGCTCCATTGTTCGCTTATGTAAAGGCTATAGATGGTATGTACTACATAGTTGAAGCGGCATCGATGTCAAATAAAAAAACCTTGCAACTCGAAAGTGCAAGGATAATAAAAAAAGAAGTATACCGTGCGCTGGATGGCAAAAAAGCCCCCACAACAAACGTTCTAAACGAACACGGTCATACTCCTTATGCTCCTAACATACCACAACAACAAAATCTTGTCAATAGTGGGAAAATGGCAGAAAATGTAAGCGTACAACGAGAGCCTTTGAGGTTTGCCGGTACTGGTGAGGTTGCAAGCGACAAGGCAAATGATGTGCTTAGTAGGCTGGCTAAAGGCGAGAAGGTGTCGGTTGAAGAGATTGACAGTATACCTGAAATTGTTTACGCATACAGCATAACGGACAAGGCTATCCCTACATCCGAAGTTAACACACAGGAAAGAAAAGCTTTACGGAAAAAGGTTGCAGAAACTGTAAATAATTACGGCAGTGCTGTAAAGACTATGATTGACGGAAAGCCCCTGATAGCATATAATGGGGATATAAGGCAGGACAAAAGAGCAGACATTGTTATAGGCTTGCCTGCCTCGGGAAAGTCCTCCACACTTGTAGACCCTTTGTCAGAAAAGTATAAGGCGAGGGTTATTGATAGTGATATGGTAAAGGAGTTACTGCCCGAATATAATAATGGTTATGGGGCAGGAGATGTGCACGAGGAGAGCAAGGGGATTGCTAATGTTTGGCTTGATAGAGCTATTTCAAACGGTGATAACATCGTTTATCCTATTGTGGGCAGTGGTATAAAGAAAGTTATTGATAAAATTGACTACCTAAAGGAAAATGGCTATACAGTAAACTTGCACCTTAATGAGCTGCCAAACGAAAAAGCCACAGGGCGAATGTTAAAAAGGTTTTTTACAGACAACAGATTTTTAAACCCTAGCTTAATGACAAAATACGGCAACAAGCCAACACAAGTGTACAACGCAATAAAAGAATTGGAGGGATATATAGATGGATATTCAAGATACTCAAATGATGTCGAATACGGACAAGAGCCAAGGCTCATTGAAACCTCGGAGACTATCGCCAATGACAGAGGAAATGATGGAGGACGACGTGGATATAGACTATCTACTGAAGAAAACCAGAGAACGCAACGCAGCGAAAGCCAAGCAAGCACAACAAGCACAGGCACAACAGCCCCCACAGAAATAAAATACACCTCCTCGGGGGCGTCTTATGGTGAAAATACTGTGGGTGCTGCACAAAGTAACCCCGATTCATTCTATGCACTCACCAACAGGTATGGCACAATCAAGCCCGGAGAACACCCTGCAAGGGATGTTGACGTCCCTACAAAATCCGCTGATGGAAAGATGGTAAGCAACTTTGCTCGAACAGCAATGGAAGCTAAGGCGGTGCCCGATGGCTTTATAGAACCTCTTGAAGATATGATAGCCAAGGGAGAATTATCCCACGAGGTTATCACCGATAAATCTGCCTTAAATTACGCTGAAAGAATAATAACCCGTGATGGATGGCAAATACAAGAATATCAAAATCCCCGAAAAGATTGTAAACAAGCTTTTGAACACAAAAACACGGTAGAGGTAGTGTTTTATGGGATATTATGTTACCCACGCCATATTAAAACCCCTGTAAACTAGGCTTAAATGCACTGTTTACAGGCTTTTTTATTTTTTTACCATTGGATTGTTTGACCTTTTTTTTCATGCTATATGATATGTATAAGTGAGTGAATTTTGATAAAGTGAAAATGTCTTCAAATAATTAATAAGCTTGGTAAAGTGCAGTCGATTAGACCCTATGAAAGAGGTTGCGAATACGCTAAAAAATCATAAACAAGTAATCTTTCCTATCTTTAGACTTTCTTTATAAATGCCTTTTATCATTTAATCATTAAATGAAAGAGAGGGTATTTATATGGAATATATACTTACTACAAATAACTTGTGCAAAAATTTCAAAAAGCAAAAAGCAAATGACAATATTAATATTTTAATTCGCAAAAATAGTATCTATGGTCTGCTTGGCCCCAATGGTGCAGGAAAATCCACCTTGCTTAAAATGGTTACGGGAATGTTAAACCCTACTTCCGGCAAGATTGATTTTGATGGTAAACCTTTAGAGCGTGCTGATTTTGTGAACATTGGAGCTTTGATTGAAAGCCCACCTATCTATGAAAATCTTACCGCCTATGAAAACCTAAAGGTGCGTGCTTTATTATACAATTTGCCAAATAGCCGCATTGACGAGGTGCTAAGTGTTGTAAACCTATCCCACACGGGCAGGAAAAAATCAGGGCAGTTTTCTATGGGTATGAAACAGCGGCTGGGCATAGCTATGGCACTTTTAAATAACCCGAAACTGCTGATTTTAGATGAGCCTACAAACGGGCTTGACCCCATTGGAATACAGGATTTAAGAGAGCTTATTTTGTCATTCCCTAAAAAAGGCATCACGGTTATCTTGTCCAGCCACATTTTATCCGAGGTAGAGCAGATAGCCGATGATATAGGAATTATTATAGACGGAAAGCTGTGCTACCAAGAAAAAATAAATAATAGCAAAAATCTTGAAAGTTTATTTATGGAGATGGTGCGAAAGTCAGGTGATTATAATGCTTAATTACATAAAAGCTGATTTTTTAAAACAAAAGCATAAATTCACACTAAAGCTTTTATGGCTTGCACCCATTACGCCCATGGTACTTTCATTGCTGCTTATGGGTGGAATGTTTTTTACCGAAAATTCATTTAACTGGTGGTACACTTTACTCTTACCAACAGCAATTTCTATGATTGTGGCATTTAACACTTCCTCTGAAAAGAAATATAACCGACACGGACTTTTTTCCGTGTGTGCGTCTAAAAGAAAGCTATGGATTTCAAATGTTCTATCAAATTCCATATCATTACTGCTTATAAACCTTGTTTTCTTTCTGTTTATTTCTGCATTTACTTGGTTTTTTGGTTTTAAACTATCCATTGGGAATAATTTCTTTGCTTGTATTGTATTGTTTATCACCTTTGCTTGGCAAATTCCACTGCTTATGCTTCTTGCGGAAAAAACAGGTAAATATGTTACAATTTTTATAGCCCTTATTTCTAATATAGTTTTCGGGATTTTCTTTGCACCCACAAAATTATGGCTTGTACCTTTTGCCATTCCGTCAAGGTTAATGTGCCCTATTGTAGGAGTTATGCCAAACGGCTTGCCTATACAATCGGGCAGTAATCTCGGTGATAGCCGGGTGGTTGTGGTCGGGATTTTGGTTACATTAATATTATATTTTATCACCACATTTTTTACATCTGCGTGGTTTGACAACAGCGAGGTAGGGTAATGATAAGCAATATAAAATCTGATTTGTACCAATTCTTACATTCCCCACTATTGCTTTTTCATTTCATTGTTCCTATTTTAGGTGCACTTACATTTGTGGGATATTATGCTGTGTCCGGTTGGGATGAAACAAATAATGTTATCGCTTTTATACAAGCATTATCCACCGCTTTTCCGGTGCTGATAGGGATTATTACAGGGCTGGTTGCCGAAACGGAGAAAAATGCAGGTTCTTTTCAAACAATGCTCACCACTAAAAAATCCAAATGTATTCCCCATATGAGCAAAATTATAGTGTTATTTATCTTTGGGCTTGCCGCCACTATTATGGCAACAACTTTATTTTCTATTGGTTTTCAAGCTTTAGGCTATTTAAACTATGGCATATTGTTTTTTATAAAAACAGCGGTTTTAATATTTTTAAGCATGATACCGCTGTATCTGCTTTCCTATCTAATCACTTTCTTGTTTGGTAAAGGTATGGGGATGGGGCTTGGAATTGTTGGCGGATTATTGTCAGCACTTTTATTAACCGGTCTTGGGGATAATGTCTGGTGGTATAACCCATGGGGCATCGCTTCTCGGTTTTCATTGTCAATTTTTTTAACTGATTTTGGAATACAACAGGACACTAAACAGATAAAAAATGCTATAATGGTTTTATTGCTACTTTCAATAATTCTCACAGCCCTGCTCATCGTGATTTTCAACAGATGGGAGGGCAGAAAATCAGAAGATTAAGGAGGACTATATGGCACAGATTTTAGTGATTGATGATGATATTGCCATCTGCAAAATGGTTGAAAAAGCCCTTGTTCGTGATGGACACTCGGTTAAAACAATAAATACTGTACTTGATGTGACCGCCAATGATTTAAAACTGGCTAACCTTATTTTACTGGACATTATGATGCCACAAATTGATGGCATCACTTTTTGTAAGCAAAACAGAGGTACTATTGATTGTCCTATATTGTTTTTAACTGCAAAAGCTATGGAGGAAGATGTGGTTGACGGCTTTGTAGCAGGCGGTGATGACTACATCAAAAAGCCATTTTCCATAAGTGAACTCAGGGCAAGGGTTAATGCTCATTTGCGTAGAGAAGGTAGAGAAAGACACCAGAATTTAGTTTTAGGTGACTTTGCCTTTGATTTATCCGAAAAAATCCTCGCCTTCAAAGGTGGTAGCATTTCACTTACAAAAAGTGAATATGAAATATGCGAACTTTTGGCAAGACGAAAAGGACAGGTTTTTTCCCTTGAACAGATACTTGAAAACATATTCGGCTTTAACTCAGACAGCGATACATCTTCAATTCGTGTGCATATCAAAAATATTAGAAGCAAGTGCGACGTGCCAATAGAGACAGTGTGGGGGGTGGGGTACAAATGGAAATGAAAAAGTCAAAATCAATATTTAGAATATTTCTTACACACTTGGTAGGCTTGTCCCTTTCTATTATTGCTTTATTAATAGTGACGGTGTTTTCGGTATCAACTGCTTTTCGTACTGGAGCTTTATTACCAGCAAATTATTCAGAGACAAAGCTCAGCGGAATAGCACAAGCTTTAATTGCAGATTTTGACCCTAATTTGCTGCCGCTAAATACAAGCTATGTTGTTATAGATGAGGGTTTTGGCGTTATAGATAGTAATATGAGTGCCAATGATAAAATTTATACTCTAAATTATCTGTCAACAGGTAGAAGGTCTTATTCTGCTGGTTATAAATCATTTACACTTTCTAATAAAAATATATTAGTAGTAAAATATGAGATTTTAGCACGCTTTGAAAACGAAACGCTGAACAAAATCATCCCATACCCCGAAATTGCCATCCTTTCCTTTGTGTTCGTTAGCATTGTGCTCTTTACCATAATAACAGCGTTAGCTTTCAGCAAAAAGTTGAAAACTAATCTTTTGAATATAACTTATGCAACTGAAAAAATAGCGGCTCAAGATTTAGATTTTGAAATTGAGCCTACTAAAATTACAGAGTTTAATACCTCTTTAGCTGCCATTGACAAATTGAAAAATGAACTTCGTGTATCACTGCATAAACAGTGGGGAGATGAACAGCAAAAAAGGCTGTCACTTTCAGCACTTGCACACGATATCAAAACCCCTTTGACGGTCATTAAAGGGAACACAGAGCTTTTACTGGAAGATGATTTAGGAAAAGATGCTGTTGAGTGCATTTCATATATTAAGCAAAGCGCCAACACTATTGAAAAGTACATTGAAACTTTAATGGACGTGGTAAACGACAATAAATTTGGAGTAAATAAAAAAAATATTCCACTTATAAATTTTATAAATGGAATTGAAGAGGATGCTTTGTCTCTTTGCAAAACAAAGGATATTGACCTTCGAGTGCAAAACCATTCAAATTCAAATTGCATTACAATTGACAGCGAGCTTGTGCACCGAGTTATAATGAATATTATGGATAACGCTGTTAGATATTCCAATAAAGGCAGTGATATTGATTTTATAGTATCGGAAGATGATACGTATTTTATCTTTGAAATTTCCGATAGCGGCAAAGGCTTTTCACCCGAAAGTCTTAAAAAAGCGACTACAGAATTTTTTACTGAATATACCTCAAGGTCATGCAAGCATTATGGATTAGGGCTGTCCTTTGCGAAAAAGGTAGCAGATTTACATAGCGGTCTGCTTGAATTTCATAATACAAACCAAGGGGCAACCGTTACACTTAAACTTCCGAAATAAAGCGGTCCTTGCGCAAGACGGTGAGCAAATTTTGTTTTTCAAATTATTTGTCTGTTTATATTGATTTATTTACTGTCTATTCTACACTTGCGTTATTTTATATAGCAAAGTATAATACCACTATATTCGATGTAGAAGGGGTTGCAATAGAGCTGTAAAATTTTACCCACAAGAGATATAAGCTCCATTGTCCCAAGGATGGTGAAAATAAATGAAACGAATTCTTTTGGTGGAAGATGATTTGAGCTTACTGAGTGGCTTATCTTTTACGATTAAAAAGCAGGGGTACGATTTGGCTGTTGCTCGCACAATCTGCGAAGCAAGCAGGATGTGGGCAGACGGTAACTATAATCTGGTGATTTTAGATGTTTCGCTGCCGGACGGCACCGGCTTTGACCTGTGCCAAAAGATACGGCAGACCTCGCAAGTTCCCATCATGTTTCTGACGGCTGCCGATGAGGAAACCGACATCATCATGGGGCTTGATATGGGCGGTGATGATTACATCACCAAGCCGTTTAAGCTCGCGGTGTTTCTATCCAGAATCAATGCGCTGCTGCGCAGAAGCGCACAGCTGAAGCAAGCAGACGCACCGCTGGTATTCGGTGAAATCAAGGTTGATTTGCTGAAAAGCGAGGTGTATAAAAACAGGGAGCGGATTGAACTGACCGCCGGTGAAT
>JAVWUR010000072.1:0-11089 GCA_036667055.1 Oscillospiraceae bacterium | reverse complement strand
GAGAGCATACTGCGTGCCGAGGGTGAAAAGCGCAGCCAGATTTTGGTAGCCGAGGGTGAAAAAGAGAGCGCTATCTTACGTGCCGAAGCGGAAAAAGAGAGCGCCATATTGCGTGCAGATGCCGTGAGAGAGCAGAAAATCCGTGAGTCTATCGGTGAAGCCGAGGCGATTATGACCGTTCAAAAGGCGCTTGCCGACTCAATAAAGCTGTTGAATGATTCCGCCCCAAGCCAAAAGGTGCTCACCTTAAAGAGCCTAGAGGCGTTGCAAAAGGTTGCCGACGGCAAGGCGACAAAGATTATTATTCCAAGCGAAATTCAAAATCTTGCCGGTTTGATAACCTCCATAAAGGAGCTGTCCACCGACCTGCCCTTGGATTTGCCAACAGAGCTGTAGAATATAGCTATCCCTAGTGACACAATAATATTTGCGATTAAAAAAACGGACTTTTGTCCGTTTTTTTGTGTTATATCCCCTATTCCTTGTTCCCCACTGCCCACCGCAGCTTTGCGGATTTTGCTCGGCTGTTCACATAACATTCCTCTTGGGACGGTCTTATAACCTCCCGTGCAATTTCACTGTACAGCCCCTCGCCGTAAAATTGCTTAAAGGATTTTTTTACCATTCTGTCCTCCCCCGAATGGAAGGTCAATATGGCAACCCTGCCCCCTTTAGCCAAAACCTGCGGCAGCTTTTCCAAAAATTGGTACAGCACCTCAAACTCTTGGTTCACGTCAATTCTTAACGCCTGAAAGGTTCTCTGACAGGATTTTTTTATATTTTCCCCCTTGCCGTCCTTGGGTAAAAACGCCAGTGCCTCCTCGATTACCTTCCGCAGCTGGGTTGTGGTGGCAATGGTCATGCCTCCCCTTATTCTAGCGACTATCGCCTTGGAAATTTTGTCTGCATAGGGTTCGTCGGCATTTTCAATCAGCATACCCTCCAGCTCCTCTTGGGTAACGTCCTTTAGCCGCTGCGCCGCCGAAATTCCCTTTGTCGGGTCAAGGCGCAGGTCTAACGGCCCCTCATTTTTATAGGAAAACCCTCGGTCGGGGTTATCTATCTGCATGGAGGACACCCCTAAATCTGCCAATATAAAATCGAACTTACCCACCCTTTCACTCAACGTGTCAATATCCGCAAAGTTTAGATGTTCAATTGTCAATATATCCTCGCCGTAGCCCAGCTTTTCTAGGCGCTCCCGTGTTTTTACAAGCTCGATAGGGTCTACATCCAGCCCATATATGTGTCCTTTGCCCTCTAAACATTTCAACATTTCTTGGGTGTGACCGCCGTGGCCTAGCGTTGCATCCAGACCCACCTCCCCCGATTTTATCTGTAATAGCTCTAAAATTTCTTTAACACAGATGGATATGTGCATACCTGCCGGTGTCGCCCCTCTTTGAATTACCTTCTCCACATCCTCGGCATATTTTTCCGGCTGTAATTCCTTATATTTTTCCTTAAAGCTTTTGGGGTGGGTGCCCGAATATCTAACTCGGCGTTTATGCTCCGCCCCATTGCCCCCATTGCTGTTGCTGCTGTTGCCACTGTTGCTGTCCATAAAATCTCTCTCCCCTTGTTCTCTTTTTTCGCCCCTTTGCCACTGTCTGTTTTTCGTTTTGTGCTAGCTTTGCCCTTCCAAATTGTGTGCGCTACTTTCGCTTTTCCCCCTAGCTGTCCCTATATATCTGCCGTCTCAGCCGCTCCGCTTGGATATTTTGCTGCTGCTGAGGGGTGAGCTGCTCTCTTTTTTGGGTGGGCTGTGCCGCTCTGCGCCTTGCTTCATTCTGCTTTTTCTTCATCTTGCGCCGTCTGCGGCGTTTTCTCCGCTCTAATATTATCATCCGCCGTATCACCAGCCACGCCAAAAATCCAAATACCACCCACATTAGCCCGTTTAGAATAACAAAGGTGGGCTTTTTGGCAAAGGCAAACAGCTTTTGGGACAGGGTTTCTGCCACCACCGGCTCCTGCACAATCGCTGTCACATTGGTAGTGCCCAGAGTCATAACCGTTTCCCCTTGGGTGTACTGCACCGTGGCTTTTATATTGGCACACCGCCCGCTCTCGTCCGGTTTTCCCTCCCCATAGACAACGCTTATCCCCTGTGGGTCTGCCCCCTTTGGCATCAGAACTTGAATTTCATCCCCCAGTGCGTTAAGTGGCTCTAGCAAAATCTCTGTGCCCTCTATGCCCGCCACCTGCTTTGGCAAGCTTGCCGTCAACATCTGTGAGGTCACTGTGGCGGCTTCAAAATTTGAAAATCCATAGTCAAGCAGTGCCAATGTATCATTGTAAACGTCGATGGCTCTAGTGCTGTTCATCACCACTGCAATGAGAGTTTTCCCATCTCTTTCGGCGGCGGTCACAAGGGTATTTCCCGATTCCTGTGTCCAGCCGGTTTTGCTCATAACTATCCCCTCGCACTCCATGCGATGGTTTATGAAATAGTTGGCGTTCCAAAATTGCCGTGTCTCGGGCTTTATATTTGTGGGGGGAACATCATACCGTCGGGTGCTAAAAATCTCAGAAAACCCCGGTGTTTTTAATGCCGCTGCGGTTATAAGCCCCATGTCATAGGCGGTGGTGTAGTGGTTGCTGTCGGGCAGCCCATGAGGGTTAGCGAAGTGGGACTCTACCGCCCCAAGCTGACGGGCGTAATCGTTCATCAAAAAGCTGAACTGCTCCGCCGTGCCCCCTATATTCTCGGCTATCACATTTGCCGCATCGTTCGCCGACTCGATGGCAAGCCCATACAGCGCCTGCTCCAAGGTAATCTGCTCCCCTGTGTCCAGGGCGATGTGAGAGGTTCCCCTAGGTAGTGAATGTACCGCCTCATAGCTGGCGGTAACCACATCCGACAGGTTGCCATTTTGTATAGCAAGTGCGCCTGTGAGTATCTTTGTAATACTTGCAGGGTACATTCTGGTGTCCTTATTTTTGTCGTACAGCACCTGACCTGTCTGTGCGTCCATAAGCACGGCGGTCTGGCTTTGCAGCCCTAGTGTCTGTGGAAAATCTGCGGCAGCCACATTGACTGAAAGGGAAATGCAAATTCCCAAGCAGGTCAAAAAAGACAATAATTTTTGCATCTATTCATTCCTTGCATCTATTTTATAGGGCAGTTTTCCTCCCTTAAACTTTATTTTTCGCCCTGTTTTGTTACAAATTACAAACTTATTACATTTTACCACAAAAAGAGCCATAGTTAAAGGTTTTTTTACAGGATAACCTGTGTAACTTTTAACTATGGCAGAAATCACTTTATTTTTCTGTATTCCATGGGTGGGCGAAATGGGGGCTTTCTTCCCATAAAAACCATGGATTATTGTGTGCTTTTCGCTAGAGATTTTTAGTGGTCTATAGGGCGGCGGAGAGTTTCCTCCCATGAAAAACATGGATTATTGTGTGCTTTTCACTAGAGATTTTTGGTGTTTAGCGCTCGCAGGGCGTTGATAATGGCTATCACCGACACCCCTACATCTGCAAAAACCGCCTCCCACATGGTGGCGACACCAAAAGCGCCCATCCCCAAAAATATCAGCTTTATCCCTATGGCAAAAATAATATTTTGCTTTACAATTCTCATGGTTTTTTGGGACAGTTTAATCGCCGTGACAATCTTTGATGGCTCATCTGTCATAATCACAATGTCTGCCGCCTCGATAGCCGCATCCGAGCCTAGTGCGCCCATGGCAATTCCAACGTCAGCTCTTGCCAAGGTGGGGGCATCATTTATCCCATCACCCACAAAGCATAGCGTTCCTTTTTGGCTTTTCCCCTGTAACAATTGCTCCAGCTTTTCCACCTTGTGGGTGGGCAAAAGCTCGGTGTATACTTCATCTATCTTGAGCGCTTGCCCCACCTCTTGCCCCACTGCATTTCTGTCTCCTGTAAGCATTACCGTCCGTGCTATCCCCAGCTTTTTAAGCCCCGAAATAGCAGAGGCGGCGTCCTTTTTTACCTCGTCTGCTATGAGTATGCTCCCACTGTAGCTGCCCTCTATCGCCACATGGACTATTGTCCCTGCCACAGGGTTTTCATCATAGGGTATTCCCAGCTTTTCCATCAGCTTATAGTTGCCTGCCGCCACAGTTTTTCCGTCCACCTTGGCTGTTATACCGTAGCCGGAAAGCTCCGTCACTTCACTCACTCTTGCTTTGTCGATATCGCCCCCATATGCCGCCTTTAGGGAAAGGGATATGGGGTGTGCAGAAAAGCTTTCCGCATACGCCGCTTTCTCTAAAAGCTCTTTTTCGCTTATCCCTTGGGGCACAATTCTAACCACCTTGAAAACCCCCTTGGTCAAGGTTCCTGTCTTGTCAAAAACCACCACCTCCGCCTTGGAAAGCGCCTCTAAATAGTTGCTGCCCTTTACCAAAACGCCGCACCTAGACGCTCCGCCTATCCCCCCAAAAAAGGATAGCGGCACCGAGATAACCAGTGCACAGGGGCAGGAGATAACTAGGAATATCAAGGCACGATACACCCAATCCGACCACTCGCCCCCAAGTAAAAGCGGCGGCACAAGCCCTAAAAACGCCGCTATTATAACCACCGTAGGGGTGTAGTACCGTGCAAATTTTGTGATGAATTTTTCCGATTTGCTCTTTTTACTGCTGGCATTTTCCACAAGGTCAAGAATTTTGCTGGCGGTGGATTGAGAAAATTCCTTGGTGACCTTGGCGGTTAAAACGCCGCTAACATTTATACAGCCGCTTAGTATATCGTCCCCTGCCCCCACCTCTCGTGGCACACTTTCCCCTGTGAGCGCCGAGGTATCAACCAGTGAGTTGCCCGTCACAATAACTGCATCTAGTGGTATCTTTTCACCGGGCTTAATGAGTATATTTTCCCCTACCTCCACCCTTGACGGGTCGATTTTTTCGGTGTCAGCTCCCCTAAAAACATTGGCGTAATCGGGGCGTATATCCATCAGCTCCCCTATGGATTTTCGGCTCTTGTTGACGGCATAGTTTTGGAAAAGCTCCCCCACTTGATAGAACAGCATAACCGCCACCCCTTCAGGGTATTCACCGATGGCAAAGGCTCCAATTGTGGCAATGCTCATAAGAAAATTTTCGTCAAAAACTTGACCGTGCAGAATGTTGCGAAAGGCTTCCAGCACAACCTCTAAGCCCACTATTGCAAAGGCGGCTAAAAAAATCGCCAACGTTACAATGGGGGGACCTTTATAGAGTATTCCCACTAGATATATCGCCGCTGCCAGCAAAATTTTAAGCAGTGCTTTTTGATTTTTATTCATATATTACCCCATATTTTTTTGATTTTTGTATCGTTGGTAGGGGGATTTATCTCCCATAATAACATATTTTATGCGTTGGTCATAACCACATCCGGCTCGATTTTTTTGACAATCACCACCGTGTCATCAATAATTCTATCTATCTTTTCCTCCTCACCCTCTATCATGAGCTTGGTGGTCATAAAGTTTAAATTTGCCTCCTTGACCCCGTCCAGTTTCCCCACTAAACGCTCAATTTTGGCAGCGCAGCTAGCACAGCAAAGTCCCGTAAGTCTAAATGTCTTTGTCATAATTTTATACCCCTTTATTATTTATGTATTTATATTTTCAGTACAGTTGAATGTGTGCTCAACTGTTATGCTTATATTATAGTTGAATACCCACTCAACTGTCAATAGTTTTTTGAAAATATTTCAAATTTTTAATAAATGGCAAAAAAAATAGAGCGAAACCGCCCTATTTTCAAATTATCCGTCACATTTATCCGAATTGTCCTGCTCGCTGTGCCTTATATGGGTGTATGCGAGGGTTAGCACCTCTCGCACATGGTCATCGTCCACGCTGTAGTAGATGTTTTTCCCCTCTCGCCTGCTTTTAACCAGCTTTGCTCGGCGCAGACCGCTAAGCTGGTGGGAGATAGCGGATTTTGTCATGTCCAAAGCCACTGCAAGGTCGCACACGCACAGCTCCCCCTTTTCCAGTACGCACATCAGCCGTATTCTTGTAGGGTCGCCAAGCACCTTGAAAAAGGCAGAAATTCCGCTTATCTCCTTGTCCGTTGGCATAGAGCTTTTAGCTTGGCTCACCGTCTGTGCGTGAGCTGCACAGCAACTGCATTTTTCTTTATCGTCCATCATTTTTTTCACATCCCTATCTATCTTACCCTTATTATACATATATAGTTTTGCCCCTGTCAATACTCTGACACACATAGCTTTAAATTTATACAAAGCAAAAACGCCCGGAATTTCTTCTGGACGCTTTTACAGGGAAAGTATATTTTATTAAGAGGAGAGAAAACTTGTTTAGCTGTTTTACTTACAACTATAGTATACCCAAGGTTTGTGTAAAGCTTGTTAAAGTAATATTAACTCAATAAAAACTATTTGCTATTAATTCATTAACATTTGATGTCCATTCTGTGCACATCCGCCCCTCGGTACACTGTTCCCCTACATATTGTGGTTTTTCGGCTTTTTAAAAGCGGTGAGGGGCACCGTCTCGCCGTCCTCATATTTAACATCTATATTGTTAAGCTGGCTTTTAAAGCCCTGCCTAAAGGTCTTTACATACTGCTCACGGAGGTTTTTCTGCTCTATCTGTTCCTCTTCGCTCAAGCCCTCCTCCTTGCTTTTTTTATACAATTCATTTATTCTTTTTATCATCTCGTCCATGGTAACCGTCTCCTTTTTGGGCTGTAAAATTGAATGTTGGTAGGTGCTACCCCCGCCCTTGTCGGGCAATTTTTTTCATCTATTCTATCCTTTGCAATTTTATCACAAAAACTCGCAAAATGCAAAAGTTCACAAATTATATTCAATTGGGTGCTATACTACCTTATTATATAGTCAAAATATCATTTATTTAATTGTAAAACGAGGTAAGTTTCATGTCAAGTAAACCTATAAAAAGATATACCTTTGGGGAGGAAATTTGCAACAGCGTCAGCCATGGGGTGGGTGCGGTGCTGTCCGTTGTGGGGGCTTCCGTCATCACAACCCTTGCCGTATGCTTTGGGGACAAGGTGTCGATTTTTGCAAGCGTTGTCTATGGGCTGTCCCTTATTATTCTATACACTATGTCCACTTTATATCACGCCTTTCCCAGCCAAAAAATCAAGGAGATTTTTCGTGTTTTCGACCACGCCTCCATCTTTATTCTCATTGCAGGCAGCTATACGCCCATGTGTCTTATCGCTTTGCACGGCAACAAAAAAGCATTTATTGTGATTTTGGTGGTGTGGCTGTGTGCCCTTGCAGGCATTGTGATGAACGCTATAAGCCTTGAAAAAACTGAAAAGCTGGGGCTTGTTTTGTATGTTGTTATGGGCTGGGCAGTGGTAATCATTTTAAAGGATATCTTGGCAGTTATGTCGCCTCCGGCATTTTGGCTGCTGCTCCTTGGGGGCATTAGCTACACCGGCGGCATAGTTTTCTACAAGATGACAAAGGTGAAATATATGCACAGCGTGTGGCACCTGTTTGTGCTTTTGGGCAGCGTGCTCCACTATATCTGCATTGTGATGTACATTCTGCCAATGGCATATTAATTTAATTTAACTGAAAAAGTCCGACTGTGATGTCGGGCTTTTTCTTCGTTTTGGGTTTACTGTCATATGAGGATTTTGTTTGTTTTAGGTTTACTGTCATATGGGATTTTTCTTCGTTTTGGGTTTACTGCGATATGAGATTTGTGGTATACTGTATATTATATAATGTATAACATATAACAAAACATTTGTTTTCCACCGTACAAAAATGGAGGCATTTTTTATGGACGTTTTAATCATCGGCATAGCCGGGGGCACCGGCAGCGGAAAAACCACCTTAACCAATAATCTAAAGGAGCAGTTTGGGGACGAAATCGCCATTGTCTACCACGACAACTACTATAAACGCCACGATGAATTGAGCTATGAGGAGCGTTGCCTGTTAAACTATGACATTCCCCAAGCCTTTGACACCTATATGCTGGTGGAGCAGCTAAAGGATTTGAAAAATGGCAGGGCGATAAAGTGTCCGGTTTACGATTATACCATCCACAACCGCAGCGATAACTTTGTGGAGGTGCAGCCACGAAAGGTCATAATTCTTGAGGGGATTTTGATTTTCGAAAACAAAGAGCTGTGCGACAGTATGGATATAAAGGTTTTTGTGGACACCGATGCCGACACTAGAATTTTACGCCGTGCCATGCGTGATATGAAGGAGCGTGCCCGAACCATCGAGTCGATAACCAGTCAGTATCTCACCACCGTGAAACCAATGCACGAAAAATATGTAGAGCCGTCCAAGCGAAACGCCGATATTATTGTGCTGGAGGGCGGTCAAAACGCAGTTGCTCTTGACATTTTAGTGCAAAAAATAAAGAACTTTTTGGCAGAATGACGATTTTCTTCTTCCAAAACTCCCAACACAAAGGATAAGCCTATGAAAAACATTTTTGTTGTCACCTCCACTCGGGCAGATTACGGCCTGTTAAAGCCTGTGCTTTTTAAAATATCTGCTAGTGGTGTGCTAAATTTGACCCTTATCGCCACCGGCACCCACCTTATGGGTGAGTTTGGCAGCACCCTTTCAGAGATTGAACAGGACGGCTTTTTTGTAAAATACAAGCCGGAAATTATGAGCTTTGGAAATGACAGCCTTGCCGTGGCAAAGACCATCAGCTACACCGTGGACATATTCTCCCAGATTTTTTCCCATGACCGCCCCGATGCACTGGTGCTTTTGGGGGATAGATATGAGATTTTCGGTGTTGCCACCGCCGCAAGTGCCTTGGGTGTTCCCATCTGCCACATCAGCGGCGGAGACGTGACCGCCGGAGCAAAGGACGATTTTTACCGCCACTGTATCACCCATATGTCCAGCCTGCATTTCCCCTCCTGCCCCGACAGCTACAGCCGTTTGCTGCGACTGGGGCAAAACCCTGCCACCGTTTTTAACGTGGGGGGCTTGGGGGATGAAAATATAAAAAGCACCCCTCTTTTATCGAGAGAAGAGTTGGAAATCAGCCTTGATTTTCCTCACCTGTCCCCTTTTGCCCTCATCACCTACCATCCCGAGACGCAAAAAGCCCAAGACCCTTGTGAGGATATGAAAAATCTGCTGACGGCTTTAGACAAAACGGAGGGTTTAAACCTTATCTTCACCAAGGCAAATGCCGATGCAGGCGGGCAACACATCAACCAAATGGTGGACGATTACTGTGCCGCTCACCCCAAAAATACACGGGCATTTTTCTCTTTAGGCTTAAAAAGATATCTTTCCGCTATGAAATATTGCCAGGTGGTAATCGGCAATTCCTCTAGCGGCGTGGTGGAAACTCCCACCTTTAAAACCCCCTGTGTCAACATTGGCGACCGGCAAAAGGGGCGGTTTATCTCTAAAAACATAGTGTGTACCACCACCGACACCTCATCCATTGCAAGGGGTATCGAAAGGGCACTTTCTACAGAATTTAAAAAGACGGCACAGCAGGCGGTAAGCCCCTATGACAGCGGATGTGTCCCCAGCGACGAAATTGTAAAGCATATAACAAATTTTGTATATTCAAAAAACAATACAATAAAAATATTTTATGACGGAGAGTGACAGTATGAAAGCATTGATAGTTGGTTTAGGCTCTATGGGCAAGCGGAGAATACGGCTTTTAAAGGGGCTTTGCCCCACAATGGAAATTATAGGGGTGGACACATCGGAGGAACGCACTGCACAGGTGGAAGCTTTGGGGTACAAAACCTATCCTTCCATTGACGCTGCTGCGCAGGACAAGCCCGATATCGCCTTTGTGTGCACCGCACCTTTGAGCCACTACACTATAATCAAAAATCTTTTGGCATATAAAATCAACACTTTTACCGAGTTAAACCTAGTTAGTGATGGCTACCAAGAGCTGATGGACACCGCAGAAAAAGACGGCACCGTGCTCTTTTTGTCCAGCACCATGCTCTACCGCAGTGAGATTGATTACATCTCAAAAACGGTAGGTAGTTATGACAAACCGGTTAGCTATATCTATCATATCGGGCAGTATCTCCCCGATTGGCACCCCTGGGAAAGCTACAAAAACTTTTTTGTGAGCGACAAAAAGACCAATGGTTGCCGAGAAATTTTTGGTATCGAGATGCCATGGCTTATAGAAACCTTTGGCAAGGTGGAGAGCGTTTTCTCTACGGCAGACAAGCTTACCGACTTGGATATAGATTTCCCCGACCGCTTTTTTGTCACCCTCACCCACGAAAATGGAACAAAGGGTGTGTTAGCGGTGGACATAGTGTGCCCCAAGGCTGTGAGAAATTTAGAGGTTTTCGGGGAGGGCTTGCATCTTTTCTGGGAGGGCAACCCAAAAGCCCTATATCGGTTTAACTGCGACACCAAGGAGAAAGAGTTAGTCAACACTTATTCCTCCTTTGAGCAGGACAGCCGCTACTCGGATAACATTGTGGAAAACGCATATGTTGACGAAATGCAAAACTTTTTAAAGGTGGTGTCGGGGGAGGAGCAGCCAAAATATTCCTTCCAAAAAGACCTTTACACCATCAGCGTAATGGACAAGATTGAGGGTATAAAGTAATGAAAGTTTTATTTGTAGGCATCGGCTCCATCGGCACTCGCCATTTAAAAAACCTTTGTGCTGTGTGCAAAAGGCGGAACATTCCCCTTGATATCACCGCACTTCGCAGCAGCTCTCGCCCACTGCCACAAGAGACGGCGGCACTGCTTTCCCATGAGATTACCGCCCTTGATGACACCCTTTATGACTTGGCGTTTATCACAAACCCCACCAATTTGCACCATTCGGCGATAGCCGATTTGCAGGGCAAGGCAAACTTCTTTTTTATAGAAAAGCCGATTTTTGAGGACTGTGTCTACTCGCTGGACGCCTTGAATTTGACGGAGAAAAACGCCTATGTTGCCGCCCCAATGCGGTACTGCGGTGCATATTTAAAGCTAAAACAGTTGCTGCAACACAAAACAGGATACTCTGTTCGGATAATCTGCTCTAGCTATCTGCCCGGCTGGCGTCCGGACATCGACTACCGCAAAAACTACTCGGCAATCCGTGCTATGGGGGGCGGTGTCACCATCGACCTTATCC
>JAVWUR010000071.1:0-11170 GCA_036667055.1 Oscillospiraceae bacterium | reverse complement strand
GTCTCGAAATTTTTGTTATTTCAAGTGTCTACTCTAAGGGGATTATATCAAATAGCGCTGCCTGTTTGAAACTTATATTTTGATTACTTATAATAAATATTACTAATAAGCATCATGTTTTACTATATTATTGTTTTTGGCGTTTTGGGCCTTTTTGGCACTTTTGGAGTTTTTTCTTCTAAATATATAGTATGCTACTACACATGCCACATATATAAATAAACACACAAGGGAGTAATTTAGCATTACTCTAAAAATTCCATTTAAGTATTCTACGGTAAACCTATTCAATGATATGGGTCGAACCGATATATACGCCATTTTATCCGTAAATAGCATTATACATGGGACTATTGCAGTTAGTAAAAATGTTGCCCCAAAGCTATAAGCATAATACCTGAAAATCCTATGACTTTTTCTGTTTATTGCCAAAATAAACAAAGCTGTAAATATACACGCTACTAAGAAAACTATACTGATAAAATTTAATTTACTTTGAATTGCATTGATTATTACAGTTATATAGCTAACAAACGGAAGGGAAACTGTGTCAATATAATCTTGTGCGCAGATGCCCGCAAGCGCAGTAACTCCTGTTTTTATATCTGGGGTAATGCTAATATTCCGACTTTGTACATCACTTATAAGCATATTGTTTACATTTTGCTTGACGGTGTCGTAGCTTACCACGGCTGTGTCCGGAATATAAATTTTATCTATATTTTTACAAATATCTTCCTCGATTTTTTTATCATCAAGAATATCAGCAAAAGCACCAATGGTAAATCCACTGGCAGAACCATATGACGTATATTTTTCTTCCAGCTCCGTCTTTGCTATTTGCGAAAAATTGCTTGCCTGTACTTTATTTTTCATATACGCCGAGCTTGCCACTGTAGTTTTTACTGTTAGCATTGCTATATTTACAGTGCAAAGTAATGACAAAACAAGAGACAGCACTACCGAAAATATTTTTTTTGCGTCTGATTTATTTAATTGCACGATGCTGTCTCCTCACTTGTCATTTATAATTTGCGGTCCCGAAACATATTCACCATACACGAAATAGCGTGTAGGTAAAATCCCTATTTGATGAAAAGGATAACAGGTGTAAAGAATAATATTTTCATCTTCACGTGTAAAGTCATACGCTGTTTCATCTGTAGTTTTCTTTACAACCATATCCGTAATTTTATATTTGTACTCGCCATAATAAGTTTTTACCGTAATAATACTATCTTTTTTAGCATCACCCAAATAATAAAACGCCGTCATAGAGTGTCCCGGTGTCATTATTGTTTTTCCGAACCCAGGAAGCCATGCACCCATATATGTACCAACACCTCTATTAAGCTCTCTATCTGAGTCTCCCCAATACAGATTTGCTTTAACATTTGTGCCTTCTATACTTATTTCCCCATAGCGTGCTCCCACTTCCGGAAATGTAAACTCAGACAATTTAATACTGTCCTCGCTATTTTGGATTGCCATATCTAGGTCGGTAAATAAATCTTCCGGTATCTTGTCATGCTGTTTTTCAGTTCCGATAAAAAGCGATAATACATCCAACGCCGGCATAATTGTCGGTGCAAAGGAAATATATAACAAGAAAATAATAATCACACAAAAAGCAACAGGAACAAGCAAAAAGCTTGCTCCGTTACCACGTTTTTTTACAAGAAACGCCATTATTCTGCTAAACCTAGTTTGCGAGCTGCAACAGCGCCAACACCAAGTATTGTTACGATAGACATAGCCATAACGATAACTCCGGTTGTATCAGCTTGTGCGCCTGTATTTTTGATAACAGCAGCTGTTGTTCCAGCTTCTGCTCCATTGCCATTTGCTTCTGGAGTAATAGGAACAAGCTCAAGTGTTGATGATGATGCTACGCCACTTTTAGTTGTAACATTCACTGTGGCTTTAACATATTTTCCGTTAACTGTAACATTTGTTAAAGAAACCGTTGCTGCTCCATTTAAAGCATTCTTAACATTAGTTTCAGCGCCTGTTATGTCTGCAGGTGTAAGTTGGCCATTCTCAAGTTTTGCTTTAAGTGGCTTAGCTATAGCGGAAAGTTCGCCTACATCAATCATTTTAGCTTCCTGTTCAGTTAGGTTATTGATTGCTGTTTTTACTGCTTCCACCTGTGCATTTGACAGCGAGTTTGAATATTTGCTCAGTTTTGCTTGCAGATCAGCTCTAGAACAGTTGGAAGGTGTAGCTGCAAATGCAGGTAAAGCTATCGCTGTAGCTAGCGCTAACACGAGTACCATTGAAATTAGTTTTTTCATAAGAAAAATCCTCCTTAATAATTATATATACAGAACAACCATTTGTTCTACATACCTGGTTAATAAACAATTCCGAATATCTTTTTCAGAACCGTTGGTGGCGGCGGTGTTATCTCATTGCCACAGAATATGTTCTCTGCATTTTCAAATAGCATATCCACCGATTTCTTACCTGCACTTTTGGTTAAGATATCAAAAGCCTCATTCAGTACCGGTGGCCTTTTATATACTGAGTGTGCATCTGATGCGACAACATGAACAAGCTGGTGCTTTAGGTAGGTTTCAATTTGTTTGCGCTGAGTTTGATGTTTCACTATTGAGCTGGCATTCACCTGCACCAATGCTCCTGCATCAACAATAGAGAACAATTTATCCGGCATATCCGTAAAATATGAATATCGTTCAATATGTGCAATCACCGGTGTAATTCCTTCTAGCCGTATGTGGTATAAAATGTCATCTGTCCACTGTCTGTAATAATCAAATGCCAACTCCACCAACATATAGTCAGTATTCTCTATGCAAAGAGATTTTAAATCACATTCCAATAATTTTGGTGTGAGGTAAACTTCTGCTGCACATTTATACCTTGGAAGCTCTGTTTCTTTAGTTTTAGCTGCATTGAGCAAATTGTCCAAAGAGTTTTGCCTTCTGCTAAGAAACTCCTCCAAAGAAATGTTATCAATGTTAAAGTGTGGTGTGAAAACCACTCCATCTATGCCTTGCTGTTTTTGAAGCTCTAACAGTTGTAATGAATCTAATGGGTTGCGTGCGCCATCATCCACCCCGGGCAAAATATGGCAATGAAGATCAATCATGAAATATTATTCCTCTTTTGCTGCTATATATTCGACACCGACAGCGAACAGTTGCACTTTAAGACTGATAATCATAGTAATAATAATATCCGCTATTCTTTCCACCCTTTGTAGTGTCGAAGTCATTGAGTACCACGCCTATAATGTTGGCGTTTACACTATCCAAACTTTTTTTTGCTAATTTAACCTGCTCTACAGTGGCAAGATTTTGGCGAACTACCAGCAATACTCCATCAGTAAATTTGGATAGCACTGCACTGTCCGTCACTACCGATACAGGCGGTGTATCGAAAATAATATAATCAAAATATGTTTCTAGCTTTGCTATAAGCTCTTCCATTTTTTTGCTGCCTAAAAGCTCTGCCGGATTGGGCGGGATTACCCCTGCAATGAGTACGCTTATTTTTATATCTTTAAAATAAACTATGCTGCCATCCACCGTGGACTCGCCGCTTAAAATCCCAGTAAGCCCTTTAGAGTCTGTCTTGCCAAGCTTTAAGTACTTGTGTAAAATTGGTTTGCGCAAATCACAGTCCACAATTAAAACTTTACTGCCCGTCTCTGCAAGAGTGACCGCCAGATTAATTGCCACGCTGCTTTTTCCTTCATTGGGTATGGCGCTTGTAATAATAAGTTTTTTTAAGCTACTGTTAACCGAGACAAAGTTAAGGTTAGTGCGCAATGACTTAAATGCTTCAACATATGCAAACGGTGCAGCTTTAGAAACAATCTGTAATTTACGTGTATGAGTTGCTTTTGTTTTATCTTTCAACTTGCCAGTCCCCTTATTCTTCAATATCTATACTTGGAATTACGCCGAGCACTGTAAGTTCCAGTTGTTTTTGTATATCAGTGTCGCTGGTAAACGTGTTATTTAGCATATCCTTCAAGAGCACAAACCCAACACTGGCAATAAGACCTATTAATGCCGCCACAAGTGTGTTCATTTTTTTGCTTGGCGATACCGGACGCTCAAGAGCTCGTGGGGCAGAAATGATTTCTACAGAGCCAGCCTTTATTGTATTCACAATATTTTCCGGTGCCATATTCACAATTTCTTGGACTATGCCTTTGGCTATTTCCGGATCCGGATTTTTAACTGAAATTCTAATTACCTGTGTCGTGTCTACCCCCACAACCTCAACCATTTTCGCCAATGAAACAGCATCAATATCTTCCATGCCCTTTATGGTGTTTAGCCTCATATTGGAGATAACTTTATCTAAAACTGTATCGCTTTTTAAAATAATAGCATATGTTCCAACCAATTGCTTTGCCGAGTTAATCTGGTCATATGTAATAACAGCACTTTGGTCTGCTCTATTATTAACTATTAAAGTAGCGCTCGCCTCATATTGAGGTGTTATGAAAAATACCGTCACCAAAAACCCTATTGCACTACAAGCAAATACCGAAATAATAATAAGTATAATATTATTTTTTAATAAGTAAAAAATTTCTCTTAAATCTATAGTCTCATATTCTTGCTCCACAAATTACCCTCACAGTTCAAAATTCTTAAAAATCTGTAAATAATGTATTAATTTAAATTTAAAATTATACATATTTAGTAATATGTGTAATTAATCCATTGTTTGGTACTACAATACTACAATATGAACGTTTTGTCAAGACAACATAGCATTAAACCTACATTTGGCGTGGTGTTTTTTACCATAAATGCAATATTATTCTGTCAGTAATCACAACAAAACTAATTTCAATCTGTTTGGTTAATACCTTCCTAATTTATTAAAGTTTTTTAAGTTCATATTGCCATTTTATCCTTTAATATTTATTGTCTAAAGCTCTAGCACCGTTTGAGAGCGAATTAACTGAATTTGCCTGCACATTTGGTGCCGCTCCATCTGAATTTTTTAGTTTAAACTGAGCTACCAATTGTTTTAACATAACCGCCTGTCCCGAAAGCTCCTCACTGGCAGCAGCAGATTCCTCGGCTGTGGCAGAGTTCGTTTGTACCACGGCGGAAATTTGCTCAATACCTTGGGTTATTTGTGCCGCAGCGCTTGCCTGTGCACCGGATGCGGCGGCGATTTTGTCCACAATGGCAGATGCATCATTTGCGCCGTCAACTACTGACAGCAGTGATTTTGCGGTGTCATCCGCAAGCTTTGTCCCTTTTTCCACAGCAGTTACGGAATTTTCAATGAGCGCCGTTGTACCTTTGGCAGCTTCAGCCGATTTGCTTGCAAGGTTGCGTACTTCATCGGCAACCACTGCAAAGCCCTTGCCCGCAGTACCTGCACGAGCCGCTTCCACCGCTGCATTTAGTGCAAGAATATTGGTCTGGAATGCAATATCCTCTATCGCCTTAATGACCTTGCCAATCTCCTGTGAGGAATTGCTGATTTCTCCCATAGCCAAAATCAAATCCTGCATTTTCTTATTACTGATGGAGACCTCCTGCCCTGCCATCATTGTTTTTTCTCTGGCATCCTTGGCGTTTATTGCAGTTTCTTTTATCTGTGAGGAAATTTCATTGATGGTTGCCGCAAGCTCCTCTACCGCTGATGCTTGCTCCGTTGCGCCTTGAGAAAGTGCCTGTGCGCCGGAGGAAACTTGGTCTGAACCGCCGGAAACCTGCTCTGACGCTATATTGATTTGACTAAGTGTATCACTTAGCTTTGTGTTTATATTGCGCATTGATGCTAAAACCGGTGCGTAATCCTTGATGTACAAATCCGGATTTTTGGACTTAATGTTAAAATTACCATCCGCCATCTCCCCTAGTAGATATCCTATATCGTCAACAATCGTGCCTATGGCTTGTGAAATAAATTTCATCTTTTCTGCCAAGAACCCAATTTCATCTTTAGATTGATAATCAATATCTATTTTCAATGAACCGCTTGCCATTTCATTCATAGCATTCTCTATCTGCTTCATCGGGCGTGTAATTGACCGGGTAGAAATAATTGCCATGGCAACTGCACTAACAAAGCTTAACGCAAGCAGTATCATTGAAATAATAAGTGCTTGGTTAGTGGTTTTTTGTGCATTCGCATCAAATGCTATGGCACGAACGTCTGCATTGTCATACAAGACATCTACGGCTGCCTCCGTTTTTTTGTACGCCGCAGCATAGCTTGTATTTAACAGATTAACCGCCCTATCATAGTTTCCACTTTTGATTTCTTTTATTACCGCCTCACGCTCTACAGTCAGCGCTTTTTCGCTGTCTGCCACTGCTGTGACTAGGGCAGGGTCGCCGCCGAACACCTCTTGGATTTTCGCTATGCGTCCCTCAAGCCTTACCTTGCTTGCGTCTATAGCTTCCATATAGCTTCCAATATCCTTGGAAATAATGCTACTTCTGATATCTTTTCCTATTGCATTTAAGTCATATTTAATGCCCAGCGATTCCGTTGTGGACACGTATGGTCCCGAAAAAAGCTGATGTGCCATACCTCCAACATTATTTAACGAAAGCAGTGCAAACCCTATCATTATTATGGATAAAAGCGTCACCACAGCAAAACCTATAAATAATTTTTTCCCTATTTTTAAATTCTTATACATTGATTTTTCCTCCTGTTGTTTGTTTTTGTGTATTGGCTGTTATATTTATTTCTGCTGCATCAATTAATTTTTGCGCATCTACCATAAGCATTACCCTTCCTTCCAAATTCTCTATCCTGAAATATCCCCATCTCCTATACCAAGTAGCTTGGGGGATGAGAAATTAAATTGCCGGCATTTTTGTTCCCAATATTGTTTTTATTGTTCGGCTTTTTCAAATTTTCGAGGCACACTGATGAGCTTTGTAAAATTCTCTGCCGGCATTGGCTTTTTATAGTAATAGCCCTGAACCATATCGCAATGAAGCTCTCGCAGAAGGTCTATTTGTTGCTGTTCCTCTACCCCCTCAGCCACGATATGAATTCCAAGTTCGGCGCTCATACTGATAATACTCCCCACCACAATTTTTGACCTTTGGGCATCTTTTTGATTTGCAAAAAAACTGCGATCCAACTTTATAATGTCAACGGGTAGGTTTTTAAGCAACCCAAGCGAGGAATATCCGCTGCCAAAGTCGTCCATGGACATGGTAAACCCATTCTTATGTAAATCTTTCAGCAGAACTTCAAATGCTTCTATGTTATCGTAAATAGCCGTTTCGGTAATTTCAATTTCGATATATTTCCGCTCTATCCCCGCACTATCTACAATTCCGCACAATTCCTGCACAAAATGACTGTTGTTTAAATGAAGTCTTGAGAAATTCACCGAAACAACAATGGGCTTTATTCCTTGCTCTATCCAGCCCTTAATAATTTGACACACTTTTTGCAGCACATAAAAATCAAGCTTTGTAATAAATCCATTTTTTTCAAAAACCGGAATAAATGCGCCGGGAAAAAATAAATCCACATTTTCATTTTTCCAACGTGATAAGGCTTCGGCGCCCCCTATCATCTCTGTATCAAGGAAATATTTAGGCTGCAAATAAACTGAAAACTCATTATTTTCCAGTGCATCTAACATTTTGTTTTCAATTTCTTTTGTTACAAGTGCTTCTTTTGTCATACTTTCATCATAGACAAGAAATTTTTTTATTTTATCCGCCTTAGCCGCCTTGTGGGCAATGTTGACCTTTTCAAACAACTCGTTGACATCCAAGTTTTTTATGTCACTGGGCTGTATCACATAAATACCATACGGAAATGTAAATTTAAACGCAAAATCGTTGTTTATGAAATTGTTGAACGCCTGCAAAAATGTATCATGTTTAGTTTTTATTGTTGTGCTGTCCTGCATCGAAAACAGCGCTATAAATTCATCGTTGGATATTCTTGCGAAAATTTCATATTGACTCTGGACCGTTGCTTTAAGTGCCCTCGCCACACATCGTAAAACCTCATCACCATTCTCGTAGCCGTAAAGCTGATTGATAAGCTTAAAGTTGTCAATGTCCAGTTTTACCAAAAAGTATGCCGTATTTTGAGCTTTTTGCAGGATTATTTGAGCATCTTTTTTGAACTTGTAAAAGGTACAGCTCTCGGTAAGTTCATCCACAAATGCCAATTTTTCCAGCTGTGCAATGTATTGCAAATGATCCTGTTTTTGTTTTGTGATATCAGCAGACTCCAAAAGACAGACAATACTGCCATCGGTCCATCTTAATTTAGACGCTGTAGTTTCTACCCAAATTTTAAATTTTGTATTATATATTTCACAACGCACCTGCTGGGTATAATCATCCTGCATATCCCTAATGGGACAGTCCTCACACTGCTCTGTATTTCCTCTGAAAAAATGGTAGCAAGGAGAATTACACTCCACATTACCCACACGATTTCTCGTTTGGTCATTCATGAACAATACTTCAAATGTTTTTGGATTAATTACATAAACAAGATTGTTCAAATGATTCATTACAGACTGTCTGACTTGTGAGTCCCGTGCGGCAATTTTATCATTGCGCTGCTTTACAAAAAAAGTAGCAAGAATATTACAGATTGTAGCTATTTCATCAATTTCTATATCGTTTGGAAGCAGCTCATTTGAACAGTTGTCAAAGCCTATAAATCCCAGTAAATTGCGCTTATCGAAAATACCAAATTGGAACATCGCCTTAATCCCCTGTGGCTGCAATACAGCACGTTCCGCTTTGCTTAAATCATCCAATGTTTTTGCGATGTAAGTGCCTGTTTTACAAAAGCTTTCATTTGCTGCAGATACTATCTCTATGGGCAAATTTTGCAGGTTATCCCGCTGGGGAGCTATTCCGTCAGCGCACCACTCAAAGGTATTTGACGTTGTTTTGCCGTCACTGCTTGTTTCAAAAATATAGCCTCTTTCAAAGTAAAAATGGCTTGCAACAAGCTCCAATACCGAGTAAATTGCCTCCACCGAATTTTCCGATTGATACAGGATTTTGAAAACATATTCAATTCTATTTTGCCGAAAGTTTTTTTGTTTCATTGTGACTTCCGCTTGAATTTCATTCCGATTAGATTCATATCCAAGAAATTCACTTCCATCGTAGAGCTGATATCCATTCTTACCTGCGTTTTTCACCTTGTAAAGTGCCGCATCGGCATTCCTGTACAATTCCTCAAAATTCTTGCCGTCCTTAGGAGCAATTACAATTCCAATGCTGCCGGAAATTCCATACTCCTCCCGCAATCCTTTGTATTTAATCATAAATGCCTTGCAAACTTCCTCGGCTTTACTTGTTGCAAGCCTCACCGATGCATCACCTTTAATAAATGCAATAAATTCGTCTCCGCCAATGCGGCCGAGAATATCATTTTTCCGAAAAATGCTGCGCAGCTTATCCGCAAGTTCACAAAGCACTGCATCCCCAAAGGCATGGCTTAAATGGTCATTAATTTCTTTGAAATTGTCAACGTCTATCATAAGCATAACCTGTGTGCTTGATTTATGAGCATCCGTCAAATATTCATTTATCAGCTTACAGGTTACTTCCTTGTTATACAGCCCTGTAAGCGGGTCACATTCTGCCATTCTCTGTAGTTCAAGCTCTCGTTTTTTTTCTTTATCAATGTCTTTAATATAAATGTAGGCAATCAAATCTCCGGTTTCAATGTTTTCCAGCAAATTTGCAACCGACCTAACCCATATGTATTCCTGTGTGTCTGTAAGTCTGCGATATTCGATTGATGTTTCAGTGTTACCGTGGTTAAATTCACGTATAAGGCTTTCACTAGCTGCATATTTTGTAACTCTATTTATGTCGTCGGGATATATTAATTTATTTGCCATATATGCAAACATCTCATCATATATGCTCACCATATCTCCAACATCTTGCCGCATACTCTCAAAGCCGGTTATTACAGCATTTTTTGTGACGTTAATTTCATAGAAAATAATTGCATCCTTTGTGATAGCATTACGATATTGCTGCTCTTGATTCATCGCTTGTGTAAGCTCCATGCTTTTTTCTTTATATCCCAAAAGAGTAACTGTATTCATCGCAAAAAAAGTTACAACATACAGACCTAATAAAACACTCAGCGCCATCACCATTTGATTCCATAATAGGTTTAAAGGCGTTTGGGGCATATAGACCATATCAGCGTTGTAAAGCAAATATATAGTGTTAATTATCATCCACACTATTAGAAATAATTGCGGTTCCCTGTGCTGATTGACAATGCGAATTTGGTTTAGAGGCAATAACTTTACAACTAGCACAATTGCTATGCTAAGTACTATTAATGTGGTAATAAGCAGTGTTGTATGCAAAGATACACTGTCCGAAATTTTATATATTGAATGACCCGTTACAAGGAAAAAAAAGGCAGTAACCATGGTATGCGCAATGACAACATGGAGAATACAAGCCAGTGAGCAAAACAAATTTTGCCTAAAGGTACTTTTGAAAAGTAAATGAACAGACATGAGCATCAATAGAAACATGGCTGCAAATAAAACGCTTGGTTCATCGGCAAAAACAGACACCGCAAAAATAGCTACTGTGTTGATAATTCCTACTGCAAATTTATATTCTTTTCTTAATTTAGATTCAGTTAATATCGTCCCGATCAGTTTAAATATCAATATCCAATACATCAAAAAACATACTGCCAGAACCGACGCTTTAACTATAATATTAAAATTCATAAACGCCTTTCTTTTTATATTCTATATTTTATATTAGACTCATTAATTGAAGGATAATCAAGAAATTGGTAACCTTTAGATTTTTAAATGCGACAAAATACGGCAATATAATCTATGGATATAATATCATTTTTTGTTAATTTTGTCTACTCTTATATGTAAAAATCTGCCAAATCAACTAACTTATATAATAAATGTGCAACAATAATGCAGGTGATGACATAAAGCCACTGCTGATAAACCCACTGCTGGTAACCCGTGTGTTGCAAAAAGTATGTCCTTCTCCATCGCCGCTAAATTCAAGATTGCACTCAAAAACCCCAGTTCATTGTCGCCCTTGCCAAGCTTTTGAACAGGTTTTAAATCATAATAAGCACCGTCAAGAGAAAAAATAATGTTCAGCGTGGTTGCCTATTTAGCTTCGCCTGTTAAGGTTATTGTGCA
>JAVWUR010000070.1:0-11188 GCA_036667055.1 Oscillospiraceae bacterium | reverse complement strand
CAGCTTGCTAAAAAAAGCGTACAAATTTATGCTGCTAAAGATATGGGGCAGTTTGCAAAGGTAGATAAAAAAATCAAACTCAGGTAAAATTACAGGAGGGATGCTTATGAAAAAAAACAGACACAAGGAGATACTTGCACTCATTAAAAAGTATGATATTGATAGGCAGGAGGTTCTCTTGGAGTATCTCAATAACGAGGGATTTGCCGTCACACAAGCCACCGTTTCCCGTGATATAAAGGAGCTTAATTTAGTGAAGATAGTTTCCTCTACAGGGGAATATCGGTATGCGCCCAATACAATTGTGGAAAACACACAAGCCACCTCCAATAGATTTGATTATATTTTTTCCGAGTCTATAAGGTCGGTGGATTACGCTTTAAATACGGTGGTAATAAAATGCCACACAGCCATGGCGCAGGCGGCTTGCGAGGTTTTTGACAGCTTGAAATGGGATGGCGTTGTGGGTACCTTGGCAGGAGAAAACACCATATTTGTGCTTATGAGAACGGAGCATATGGCGAAAGGTTTAAACGATAAATTGAAAAAATATATCAAATAATCGGAGAATGAAATGCTTAGTGAACTAACCATTGAAAATGTTGCGGTAATCGAAAAAACAACGCTGCCACTAAAGAGTGGATTTACCTGCTTAACGGGTGAAACCGGTGCGGGAAAATCCATCATAATTGACTCGATAAATGCAATTATGGGTGATAGAGTATCCAAGGATATAGTTAGAAATGGGGCGAGTAAGGCCTCTATTACTGCTGTTTTTGAAGATATTGACGAGAAAGCCGTGCAAAGGGCAAAGGAGCTTGATATAGATATTGAAAGCGAATGTATTGTCCAGCGCCAAATTTCCAGCGAGGGCAAGAGTACCGCTAGAATAAATGGAACGCCTGTCGCTGTAAATGTCATTAAAACAATCTTTCAGGACGTTATAAATATTCATGGGCAACATGACAACCAAAGCTTGTTAACTCCCTCCAAGCATATAAATATTTTAGATAGCTTTGGTGTGAAAAATGATATCTTGCACAGCTACATAGCAAATTTTGAAGTCTATACAAAGCTTAATGCACAGATAAAAAAGCTCACGCAGCTAGATAAAAGCAAAAAAGAAGATGTGGAGCTTATGCAGTTCCAAGTTAAGGAAATCGAGGAAGCCAATCTTTCGACAGAGGAAGAAAACAGTTTGCAGGAACAAAAAAAGTTAATAAAAAATGCTGAAAAGATAATAAACTCCCTTAGCACAGCATACGAGCTTTTAAGCGGAACGGATGACTTTTTGGGCGGATGCGATGCATTGCAGCAGGCGGCAAATAACATTGCCGGCATACAGGACTTTACCCAGAGCATGGCGGATTTGTCGGAGAAGATTAACGATGCAGCTATTGTTTCCCAAGACGTTATGTTTGAAATAAGAGGAGCTATTGATGATTTTGATGTGGATGTCTCACAGCTTGACGAGATAGAGGAACGCCTTGATTTGTACTATCGGCTTAAAAGAAAATATGGAAATACTGTGGAAGAAATTCTCAGCAGCTATTCAGAAACCAAGGAAAAGCTGGATAATATAGAATTTTGCGAGGAAAAATTAGAGCAGCTCCAAAGAGAAAAAGCTGCGGCTGTAAAGAAATTAACCCTGTCAGCAGAGGTTTTAACACAGGAAAGAATAAAGCTTTTTAACGAGATGGCGGCAAAAATTCAAAAATCCTTAGAGTTTTTAAATATGCCTAATGTAAAGCTGTTTTTGAATATTTCAGAAAAAGAATTTGCGTCGGATGGAAAGGATAACATTGAATTTACAATAGTTACCAACAAGGGAGAAATCCCCAAACCACTTGCTAAAATTGCATCCGGCGGTGAATTGTCTCGAATTATGCTTGCAATAAAAAGCGTACTTGCAGAAAAAGAGTCTAATGACACCTTAATATTTGATGAGATTGATGCGGGGGTTTCCGGCTCAGCTGCCGTTAAAATAGGCCGTCTATTAAAATTTACAGCTAAAAATAGGCAGGTATTATGCGTTACCCACTCACCTCAAATTGCCGCTTTTGCAGATAATCATATGTTTATCCAAAAAAATATTATGGAAAATTCTGTGGTCACAACCGTGAGAGAATTAACCAGTGGACAGCGTGTATCCGAGATAGCCAGAATAATATCAGGTGAAAACATTACACCTGCCGCTATGGCAAATGCGCAGGAAATGTTAACTTCAGCACAAAACAGTTGACAATGGGCGGAGTCGGTGATAATATAGTCACATATTATATAAACGCTAAGACGAAATAAAGTAATCGAAAAATAAAGGTAAAGAGAGCTTTCGGTAGGTGCGAGAAGGTCCAAATTTTTTGATGAATTACTTTTCCGAGCGGCGGGGCTGAAAAAAGCAGTAGGTCTTGACGGAAATACCCGTTACAGTATAGAAGTTTTTAACTTTGTAAGGTGAGATTTTGCGAGAAGTCTTATAAACAGAGGTGGTACCGTGTTTAACAACGCCCTCTGCCAATTTAGGCAGTCGGCGTTTTTGTTTTGCCCTCTGCCGATACAAACTATTTTACAAGGAGAAAATTATGGAAAGAAATGTATTTGATTTACTGGAAGAGAGAGGGCTTATTGCTCAGGTTACCGACAGAGAGCTGGTAAGGGATTTGCTTGGCAGAGAAAAGGTGACCTTTTACATTGGCTTTGACCCCACGGCAGACAGCTTGCACGTTGGTCACTTTTTACAGATGATGGTAATGAAGCATATGCAGGACGCAGGGCATAGGCCAATTGCTCTTTTGGGCGGGGGCACAACTATGATAGGTGACCCCAGCGGGAAAAGCGATATGCGGCGTGTTATGCCAAAGGAGGAAATAGATGATAATGCTGCTAAATTTGTTAAGCAGATGAATAAATTCATTGACTTTTCCGATGGCAAAGCGCTTATGTTAAACAACGCAGACTGGCTTTTAAAGCTTAACTATATTGACTTTTTAAGAGATGTTGGATTTTGCTTTTCCGTCAATAAAATGTTGACTGCCGAGGCGTTTAAAATCAGGCTAGAGCGAGGACTTTCCTTTACGGAATTTAATTATATGCTGATGCAGGGGTACGACTTTTATCGCCTGTTCAACGATTACGGCTGCAAGCTCGAAATGGGCGGAAATGACCAATGGTCTAACATTTTGGCAGGTACCGAGCTAATACGGAAAAAGGATGCAAAGGATGCCTTTGGCATGACATTCAATCTTTTGACAACCAGTGATGGGGTTAAGATGGGCAAGACGGTAAAAGGGGCAGTGTGGCTTGATCCGGAAAAGACATCTCCTTATGAGTTTTTTCAATATTGGAGAAATATTTCCGACCAAGATGTTGCAAATTGCTTGCGGTTATTAACACTTGTGCCACTGGAGCAGATAGCTGAATTTGAAAAAATAGGCGGTTCAGCGTATAATGAAGCCAAAGAAATACTTGCGTATACCTTGACAGAAATGGTGCACTCTAAAGAGGAAGCCGATAAGGCACTGAAAACTTCAAGAGAACTTTTCAGCGGTGCACAGGATAGCGAGGCTATGCCAAGCGCCATTTTAAGCGATGGTAATTTCACCGATGGCAAGGTGGCTATTTTGGATTTACTGGTGGCGTCAAAATTGGCTCCCAGCAAATCGGAGGCAAGACGTCTTGTTTTGCAGGGCGGAATATTTGTAAATGATGAAAAGGTTGATACCATTGAAAAGACCTTTGAAAAAGAGATGTTTGAAAAGACCTTTATAGTTAAAAAGGGCAAAAAGACCTTTTTGAAAATCACCTTGTAAAATAAATTAAAAGGGTACAAAAAGTACCCTTTTAATTTCTGGAGGTCAAGGAATAAAGCTATCTTTTCTGGTAGGTGCCACAGCAGGTGCATTTGCCGTTTTGAGTTTCCTTACATTCTACGCTGATACACTCAGCGGTACAGTTTCTTACGCCGTTGTGGTGTTTACACTCGCTGACATCACAGCTCACCCCTTTTATTGCGTTGTTTTCTTTACAGTTACCATTATAATCAGTCATTTTTATATCTCCTTTTTGTGTTGTATCAATATTGTAGGCATAAAATTTCAGATTATTCAACGGAGGGTTACTTTGTCAATTTTTGTTATTGGAGATTTGCACCTGTCACTTGGCACTTCCAAGCCAATGGACATTTTCCCAGGATGGAACGATTATCACAGCCGTTTGCAGCGCAATTGGCAAAATGTGGTGAAGCCAACGGACACAGTAATTATCTGCGGAGATATTTCATGGGCAATAGATTTAAAGGAAGCGGTGAATGATTTTAATTTTATTGAAGGGCTGAATGGCAGCAAGATAATTTTAAAAGGAAACCATGATTACTGGTGGGAGACATATAAAAAATTAGAAAATTTTTTGGAAGAAAATGGATATAAAACCATAAGATTTTTATACAACAATAGTTTTGAAGTGGAAAATATTGTTGTTTGCGGAACGAGAGGTTGGATGTTTGAAAATGGACAGCCGGAAAACGAAAAGATAATATTAAGAGAGTCGGGCAGATTAAAAGCCTCCCTTGGATACATGAAAACTGACAAGGAAAAGGTGGCATTTTTACACTATCCCACCATATTTCAAGATATGCAAAGCACTCATATAATTAACACATTGCAGGAATATAATGTCAAAAGATGTTTTTATGGTCACTTGCATGGGAAAATCTATCGGTGCGGCATTCCAAGGAGAGTCGGGCGGAATAAAATATAAGCTGATATCAGCAGATTCTATTGATTTTTGTCCATATATAATCAATTCAATATAGACTTTTCTAGTATATATATGATATAATAATCTAGTCACTGTTAATTTAATAATATTTTAAGGAGTTTTAATAAAATGGAATTAATCAAAAACGAAAAAATCGCTGAGAACACGGTTGAATTGGAATTCAGCATTTCAAAGGAACAATTTGCAGACGCTGTAACAAAAGCTTTTAAAAAAGCCAATGCTACAATCACCGTTCCCGGCTTCAGAAAAGGCAAGGCACCAAGAAGCGTTGTAGAAAAAATGTATGGTGAAGAAGTGTTTTTCAATGATGCCATCGACGATGTATTGCCACCGGCATTTGAAGAAGCTATTGCAAAATCAGGGATAGACCCTGTTGCACAGCCTAAAATTGAAATCACCTCTTGCTCAAAAGAAGGCGGTGTTGTGGTTAAAGCGACAGCCATTGTCAAGCCGGAAGTTAAAATCGGCGAATACAAAGGCCTTAAAGCGACAAAAAAATCAGTAAATATTGAAGATGCCGAAATTGAAAAAGAGCTGGGCAACCTTAGAGAAAGAAATTCAAGACTTATTACTGTCAGCGACAGAGCTGTTCAAAAAGACGATACAGCCAACATAGATTTTGAAGGCTTTGTTGATGGCGTAGCGTTTGAAGGTGGTAAGGGCGAAAGCTTTGATCTCACAATTGGTTCCGGTCAATTTATTCCAGGATTTGAAGAGCAGATTATCGGAAAAGAAATTGGCGCTGAATTTGATGTAAATGTTTCCTTCCCTGAGGAATATCAAGCAGCAGAGCTAGCGGGCAAACCGGCAGTTTTCAAAACAAAGGTAAATGAAATTAAAGCAAAAGAGTTGCCTGTTCTTGATGACGAATTTGCAAAGGATATCAGTGAATTCGACACCTTAGATGAATTAAAGGCAGACATTAAAAAGCAAAAGGAAGAACACGCACAGGGTGAGGCAGAGCTTGCAGTGGAGAACGCTTTGGTTGACCAGATTGTAAACTCATTAGAGGGGACAATTCCGGAAGAAATGAACCAAGCGAGAGTTGATGAATTGATGAGAGATTTTGAGGGAAGACTGCAACAGCAAGGTCTTGAGCTTAAAATGTATCTTCAATACACAGGCATGGATCTTGAAGCTTTCAAGAAAACATTTGCAGAGCAGGCATCACAGCAGGTTAAAATTCGCCTTGCACTTGAAAAAATTGCGGAGCTTGAAAAAATTGAGCCAACACAGGAAGATTTGGATGCAGAATTTGCAAGAATTGCTGAAATGTACAAAATTCCCGTTGAGCAGGTTAAGGCTGCTATTCCGGCAGCAGAAATTAAAAAAGATTTGTCTATCAATAAGGCGATTGACTTTGTTAAAGCTAACGCTGAAATTACAGCTGAATAATTAACTTTACAATAGCCTAAACTAATTTATTGATATTTAGTTTGGAGGTTTTATTATGGCATTAGTACCAATGGTTATTGAACAAACAGGCAGAGGAGAGCGTTCTTACGATATTTTTTCCAGATTATTAAACGACCGCATAATTATGCTGTCAGATGAAATTAATGATTCTACAGCAAGTTTAGTTGTGGCACAGCTCTTGTACCTTGAGGGGCAAGACACAGAAAAGGATATCAGCTTGTATATAAACAGTCCCGGTGGTTCTATCACCGCAGGCATGGCTATTTATGATACAATGAATTACATCAAGTGTGATGTGTCCACAATTTGCATTGGCATGGCAGCATCAATGGGAGCATTTTTGCTTTCTGTTGGGGCAAAAGGCAAGAGATTTGCATTGCCAAACAGTGAAATTATGATTCATCAGCCTATGGGCGGTATGCAGGGGCAAGCATCTGATATAAAAATCCACGCAGACAGAATTATCAGTATGCGCAAAAAGTTAAATCAGATTTTGTCCGATGTGTCGGGTCAGCCCATTGAAATTATTGAAAAAGACACGGATAGAGATAATTTTATGTCAAGCGAACAGGCAAAGGCTTATGGCTTGATAGACGAAGTTATTAGTAAGAGATAATGGGAGTATTATGGCAACAAGAGATAAGATTGTAACATGTAGTTTTTGCGGAAAAACAAGCCAAGAGACACAACGGATTGTCATAGGTCCGGGTGTTAATATCTGCAATGAATGTATTGAGCTTTGCTTTGGACTTTTGGAGCAGGACGGAATTGTCCAACCTCATAAAATTGCTAAAAAGAAAAAGGTCAAGGTGGAGGATTTAAAGCTTAACATTTTTACTCCATCGGAGATAAAAGAGCGTCTGGACAGATATGTTATAGGTCAAGATGATGCCAAAAAATCCATCAGTGTTGCAGTCTATAACCACTATAAGCGGATTATAAGCAACTCAAAATTAGACGATGTAGAAATTCAAAAAAGCAATATTTTGCTCATTGGCCCTTCGGGCACCGGCAAAACCTTGATTGCGCAAACTTTAGCTAAGATGTTAAATGTTCCTTTTGCGGTAACTGATGCAACAACCCTTACAGAAGCCGGATATGTTGGTGAGGACGTGGAAAATATTTTACTGCGTCTAATTCAAGCTGCGGATTATAACATTGAAAAGGCAGAAATCGGAATTATCTACATTGATGAAATTGATAAGATTACTCGAAAAAGTGAAAACCCATCCACCACAAGAGACGTGGGAGGGGAGGGTGTTCAGCAGGCTCTTTTAAAAATTCTTGAGGGCACTGTTGCCAATGTCCCTCCACAGGGCGGAAGAAAGCATCCAAACCAAGAGTTTTTACAGATTGACACAAAAAATATATTATTTATATGCGGTGGAGCTTTTGATGGCATTGAAAAAAGCGTTAAGAAAAGGACTGAAAGCTCAGCACTTGGATTTAATAGCGCTATAAATGATAAAAAAACAGACAACATAACCGAGATGTTAAAGTTGGTAGAGCCAGAGGATCTTGTGAAATTTGGCTTGATACCGGAGCTTATCGGCAGGCTTCCCATTGTTTCAGTGCTGTCTGCACTTGATAAAGAATCTTTGATACGTGTTTTAAAGGAACCTAAAAACTCTTTAATTAAACAGTATCAGGCGATTTTTGGTCTTGATACGGTAGAGCTTGTCATAACCGATATGGCTCTTGAAAAAATTGCAGAAAAAGCAATCAAGATGAAGAGCGGAGCAAGAGCTTTGCGCTCAATATTTGAGGATTGCCTTATGGATGCAATGTTTACCGTTCCAAGTGACAACACAATTGTAAAGGTTATCATTGACGAGGAAACGGTAGAGACGGGCAAAACACAATACGAGTATGGCGAGGAACAAAAGCGATACCGAGAGCTTACAATAGAACAATAGCTATTAAAAGAGATGTTGACAGACATCTCTTTTATGTTGCAAGAAGTATAGTATTTTGGTATAATAATATATAAGTGCAATCTACTTTAAGGAGGGTCATTTTATGGCGGTAAAAGTAAAGGTGAAAGTTGAAAATAAAAATGAATATATATGTATTCCTGCGGTAGCGCTTAGAGGCTTGGTGCTGTTTCCGGATAATTTAGTTCACTTTGACGTGGGCAGGGAAAAGTCTATTAAGGCGATTGAAGCGGCGATGAAAAGTGACAGGATGATATATCTTGTTCCACAGATGGATTTTGATGTTGATGAACCAAGGTCAGAGGATATGTTTGGCATTGGGGTAGTCGCAGAGATTAAACAGGTTTTAAAGCTTCAAGAAAACTCAATAAAAGTGCTGGTAGAAACAAAATATCGGGCAAAAACTGTGGAGCTAAATGTGGCAGAATACATAAGCGCTGTGGTGAAAAATTATCCCATATATAAATTAAAACCGGCGGCAATACCAAAGGTTGAAGCGCTAGTGAGAACAATTAAGGATTCTTTTGAAGATTATATTGCGGTTGCACCTAGAATTTCAAAGGAAGTTGTTGCCAACATATTTTTAATTGAGGAGCCAAATGAGTTAGCGGAATATATTGCGGCAAATATCATGTTTAAAATTGAAGATAAGATAAAAATTCTAAGCGAAAGCTCACAGGAAAAAAGATTAACATATATTTTGCAGTTCTTGACTAATGAGTATAAGATACTTAAAATTGAAAATGAGATAAAACAAAAGGTACAGGTGGATATAGATAAAAGCCAAAAGGAATATTATCTGCGTCAACAGATGAAAACTATTTCAGAGGAGCTTGACGAGGATGAAAATATTCAAAAAGAATCGGAAGAATATAAGAATAAAATATTAGAGCTAAAGCTTATAGCCGAAAACGAAGAAAAGCTATTGAAGGAAGTTTCACGCCTTGAAAAGATGTCATCATCTTCCCAAGAATCGGCAGTTTCACGAAATTATCTTGATATATGTTTGGAAATTCCATGGAATGTAGAGACTAAGGAACAAATTAATGTTCAAAAAGCCGAGCAATTTTTAAATAAGGGGCACTATGGTCTTGAAAAAGTCAAGGAAAAAATCCTTGAGATTTTGGCGGTAAGAAAACTAAGCGGTAATGTCAAAGGGCAGGTAATCTGTCTTGTAGGGCCTCCGGGCGTTGGCAAGACCAGCATTGCCTCCTCTATAGCCGAGTGCATGACACGAAATTTTGTTAGAGTCTCGTTGGGCGGTATGCGGGATGAGGCGGAGATAAGAGGACATAGGCGCACTTACGTAGGGGCATTGCCAGGTAAAATCGTCAATGCTTTAATTCAGGCGAAAACCAAAAATCCGGTAATTTTACTGGATGAAATTGATAAAATGTCGGGAGATTTTAGGGGCGACCCGGCATCATCACTGCTAGAAGTGCTAGACCAAGAGCAAAATCACTCCTTTAAAGACCATTATATAGATATGGCTGTGGATTTAAGCGAGGTTTTCTTTATCGCTACCGCAAATAATTACAACTCCATTCCGGCACCACTGCTTGACAGAATGGACATAATTGAATTGTCCAGCTATACAAGGGAAGAAAAGTTCAACATAGCAAAAAGACATCTAGTTCCGAAGCAACTAGACAAAAATGGCATGAAAACATATGTTAAATTTACCGATGCAGGGTTATACTCAATTATAGATGAATACACAAAAGAGGCAGGAGTTAGAAACCTTGAGAGAACCATAGTGGATATTTTAAGAAAATGTGCTAAAAAAATAGCCACGGGTAACGCAGACAAAATCAATGTCACAGCAACGGTGGTGCGTGACCTGTTAGGCCCTATAAAATATCGTCAAAGCACAACGGTTCTAGACAATATTGTAGGAGTTGCAAATGGCCTTGCATGGACACAGGTCGGCGGCGAAATGCTGCCTATTGAAGTCACAGTAATTCCAAACGGAGCGGGGAAATTGGAGCTTACCGGCAGCTTAGGCGATGTTATGAAGGAGTCTTGTAAAATAGCTCTCAGTTACATCCGAAGCAATGCGGAGCGTTATAAAATCGACTGCGATTTTGCTAAAATCGATATTCACATCCACGCACCTGAAGGTGCAGTTCCAAAGGATGGCCCTTCTGCGGGGGTTACACTTACTACAGCACTTATGTCGGTACTCACAAAAAGGCCTGTACGAGGCACTGTAGCCATGACAGGTGAAATCACTTTACAGGGCAGAGTGCTCCCTATTGGCGGCTTAAAGGAAAAAGCTATGGCGGCATACCGTGAAGGAATAGAGACGGTAATAATCCCATTCGACAACGAATCCAGTTTGCAGGAAGTTGATGCAAAGGTCAAGGAAAAGATTAAATTTATGCCGGTAAAAACAATAGACCAAGCCCTAGAAATAAACCTTATGTAATGGAGAAAAAATGATAATAAAAAAAGCAAACTTTCTTACCTCATATGGCATGACAAGCCAGCTGCCCCCCAGTGAAAAAAAAGAAATTGTTATGGCGGGCAGAAGTAACGTAGGAAAATCCAGCCTTATAAATAAAATGTGCAATCGCAAATCCTTGGCAAGGGTTAGCTCTGCTCCGGGAAAGACAGGTACAATAAATTTTTATGAAGCCGATGACTTTCATCTTGTAGATTTGCCGGGATACGGCTTTGCAAAGGTGTCAGACAGTGAAAAAATGAGATGGTCAAAGCTTATTAATGGTTATTTTGAAAGTAAACGCAGCATAAGCTTAGTGGTGCAGCTTTTGGACTGCCGCCACGAGCCGTCCAAGGACGACCAAACCATGCTTAACTACCTTACCCATCATAAAATCGACTTTATTATTGCCCTCACTAAGGGAGATAAGCTTAATAAAACGCAGATGGAGCAGGCGGTAGCTAGCTTTAAAGAATATTGTAAAGAATATTCATATAAGGAAATCATATTGACGAGCACTGAAAAAAACATAGGAATTGAGCACTTGACCGATGTAATAGGCGGCTATTTGGTGAAAGATAATGTCATATAAAGAGTTTAGCTATTTCTATGATTACTT
>JAVWUR010000069.1:0-11190 GCA_036667055.1 Oscillospiraceae bacterium | reverse complement strand
CCTTGCCACCGTTAACCTTGTCCTCAATCTGCTGCTTTAGGGTGCCGTAATAATTGTTGCAATAAAGGGTGTGCTCCAAAAAGTCTCCCGCTGTTATCCTGCTTAAAAATTCTTGCGTGGTGAGGAAAATATAGTCCACTCCGTCCGTTTCGATAGGGCGCTTGGGTCTTGTTGTCGCCGAGACGGACAGCACAAACCTATCGTCCATCTGCAACATTCTTTTGACAACGGTATCCTTTCCGCAGCCGGAGGGGCCTGAAATTACAACTATGTTACTGTCTATACTATTCATCATCTGTCTCCATAAATTTTAATAAATTATTGCTGCTCTGTCCAAAAATTCTCTCGGCGGAAAAGGCGCATAATATTATTTGATTTGTATCGGTAATGATTACCGTTTTTGTCTTTCTCCCAAAGGAAGCGTCGATAAGCTGTTTGTCGGATTTTGCCTTTGTGACCATCCTTTTTACCGGCGCTGAATCGGGGCCTAACGCCGCCATAACCCTGTCCTTGTTTATCATGCTGCCAAAGCCGATATTAACCATACTCATACTATCACCTATTCAATGTTTTGGATTTGCTCTCGGATTTTTTCAATCTCGGATTTCATCTCCACAACCAATCTTGTAACCTCTAAATCGTTGGATTTTGAACCGATGGTATTGGCTTCTCGGTTTAACTCCTGTGTTAAAAAATCTAATTTTCTGCCCTGACTTGTGGGGCTGTCTAAAATATCACGATACTGGGAGATATGGCTTTTAAGCCGCACCGTCTCCTCGTCAACCGCTGTTTTTTCCGCAAAAATTGCCGCCTCCGTCAATATTCTCTGGCTGTCTATCTGGCTGTCCCCCAGTATGCTTTGTAACTTTTGGTACAGCTTCTCTTGATATTTTTTCGTCCTCTGAGGGGATATTATCTCCACCTGCGTGACATATTCCTCCAGCAGCTTTAGCCGCAGCATAATGTCCTCGTAAAGCTTTTCCCCCTCTACTGCCCTCATGGCAATAAATTCTTTCATCGCAAGGGACAGCACACTGCTCACGTCCCACCATATCCGCTCTGCGTCCTCCTCGCTTTTTGCCTGTGTGAGTACGCCGTCATACCTTGAAATTGTGACTGCATCTATTGGCGGATTTAGGCAAAGCGTTTTTGAAATTGATTGCAGCGCCTCATAGTAGCTTCTGGCTAGGGGCAGGTCTGCCTCAATTACCAAATCCGACTTTTCCACGCCCTTTACCAGCAATGATACCTCCACCTTGCCTCTTGAAATGCCCTCATTTACCTGACTTTTTACCTTGTCATCAAGAAAGGAAAAAAAACGGGACATTCTGGAAGAATATTCAAAATAGCGGTGGTTCACCGATTTTATCTCCACCGTTATATCCTTGCCGTTTATCACAGAATTCCCCTTACCATATCCGGTCATGCTGTATACCATAACTTATTCTCCTTGTTTTGTTGGGGTTTTGTGGGCGGAAAAGGTGCGCCTTACCCTTCAATTATCTTAATATTAAATTATACACAATACATACACATTTTGTCAAATAAATACTGCCTTTATTTCTTGTCAAAAATATTACAAAAATCAGTACACGGAGCTAAACCGCCCTATGTACTGATTTTTTATCACCCTATTTAGGATATCATATGGGGTCTTTTCACATCCAGAGCAAAGTAATGCACTATGGTGCCACGGGCAAATTGCGCCACAACCTTGTACACATATACCCCCTCCTTTTGGGGGGTTGCCACATTAAGGCGCAGCTCGGTAAACTCGGTTGTCAATAAACCCTCCCCTTGATAGACAAAAATTTGCTGTGCCGGAAGGGAAAAATTAATCAAAATCGGTGTCTCGGGCAGCGCATCATAGGCTATAAGGGGCACATCCGGTGGGCTTAAAAAGGGCGAACGTACCACCTTTCTGCCAAATTTCCACTCATAGCCTGCTCTTGGTGAGTCGGGCACAGAGGTATATCCCGTTGTCACGGAAATTATAGGCAGGGACTTGTCCGGATTTCTCGAGTCCAGAGTGTCCTTGATAACTATTGTGATGTACCCCGACAGCACTAGCAATATTACTGCTATTATATATCTTTTTATCTGTCTATTATAATGATGCTTCATGGTCGCCACCTGTTTCATCCGCTTCAATTTTATGGTTTTTTCTGTCCACGGCTATATTTTTTGATACTAAATTTTTGTCAATGTTCTCCGACACCAGCCCATACAGCACCGCAAAGGTTGGCACACCTATCAACATTCCAGGGAAACCGAACAGCCCGCCGCCCACAACGATGGCGACCAGCACCCAAATGGCGGAAAGCCCTGTGGAGTCCCCCAAGATTTTAGGCCCTAGAATGTTGCCGTCAAACTGTTGGAGCACCAGCACGAAAATTGCAAAGATAAAAGCGTACATGGGCTTTACCATAAGCAGTATAAATATTGCAGGGATTGCGCCGATAAAGGGGCCAAAAAAAGGTATCATGTTGGTGACGCCGATTATAACCGCCAAAAGCAGTGCATAGGGGGAGTAGATGAACATTGTCCCCACAAAGCATATTATCCCGATTATAAGGCTGTCCAGCATCTTGCCGTTGATAAATTTTGAAAATATTAAATTGCTCCGTCTGCCAACGGTCACAAGCCGCTGAGCTCTGTCGGGAGACATATAGGCAAACAGCAATTTTTTTATCTGAAAAATAAGGGTTGCCTTGCCCATGAGCATATAAATTGAGGCGATTATCGCCATTATACCGTTGATGATAACGCTGCCCGTTGTCACGGAAACATTCAGCAAGGCAGGAATGGACGACATGGCAAAGCTTGATATCGTCTTTATTATCGCTTTCCACGCCTGCTCTAATTCCGCCGCTACTTGGCTGTCCACGTTGTATTCCACCGCAAGCTTTGTCACCATAACATTTATCGACTCAAGGTATTTTGGAATGTTGTCCAAAACGCTTGTTATACTCTGTACTATCTGGGGCCCTACCGCCACAAAAAGCGCACCGCACACCACAAAGGCTATGATGTACACCGTTGTAATCGCTTTCGCTTTCGACTTTTTAAATTTGCCAAAAACCACCCTTTCAAACCAATTTACCGGAGTATTAAGCACAAAAGCTATCATAAATGCAATCACAAAGGGAGAGATAACCTTATACACTCCGGCAATTCCCACCTTGACAACGGTAAAATTGGACAGAGCAAGGTAAACTACCACCCCCACTATCACTGTGAGTATGTTGCTTATCGTTGAGTTGGTAAAATAATCTTTTACTTTTTTTTGCATAATCTCTCCTTGGTACCCATATCTATTGATAGTTATTTTTTTGCATACATCTAAATATAGTATGTCGCCGCACTGAACCCACAAATTCTATACTTTTAGAGTATTATACTACATTTTGTTGAAAAAATCTACATATTTACTCTACATATTTACATCACAATTATTTTGTATTATCATATATATTATTTGGCAATATATTTATTTTAACTATTATGAGGACATTATTTTGAATTCTTATCTATCGACTTTTTTAACCTTGGCAGCTTTACTATGCCTTTCAGCATTTTTTTCTGCTTGTGAAACTGCGCTAACCGCCGCAAACCGAATACGGCTTAAAAATCAAGGTGAGGACGGTGACAAAAAAGCTCTGCTGGCTTTAAAAATCATAGAGGACTACGATTCCTCCCTCGCCGCACTGCTAGTGGCAAACAATGTGGTAAACATTCTCTCCGCCTCCTTGACTACTTTATTTTTCACAAACCTTTTAGGAGCGGGCGGCGTGGGCGTTGCCACGGCTCTTACCACCGTTGCGGTAATAGTTTTCGGTGAGGTGATGCCCAAAAGCTTTGCCAACGAAAACGCCGAGAACATTCTAAAATCTGCCAGCAGTTTTTTAAACCTTCTGCTGATTATTCTAAAGCCTGTCACCAAGGTGCTGAATTTTATCACCATCTCGCTGAAAAAAAGGCAATCCCAAAGCGGCGACAGCACCCCCACTGTAACGGAGCAGGAGCTTATGAGCATCATCGACGAGATTGAGGATGAGGGGGTTTTTGAGGAGGATGAGGCAGACCTTGTCCAAAGCGCCATCGAATTTAACGATATCTGCGCCAGTGAGGCGCTGACCCCTAGGGTGGATATATTTGCTCTGTCGAAGGAGGACGACTCCCAGCGGATACTGGATATGTTCCTAGCTTACAATTTCAGCCGCCTGCCTGTGTATGACGGCTCCATCGACCACATTATCGGCTTTGTTAACCAAAAGGATTTCTTTGCCAAGATATTGAAAAATGAAGAGGTTGTCCTGTCGGAAATTATAAAGCCCTGTGTTTATGTGCCGCCAAAAAAGAAAATCATTGACATAATGCATCTTTTACAAAGGCAGGAGGTGCATATGGCGGTTGTCACCGACGAGTACGGCGGAACCCTTGGCATACTCACCTTGGAGGACATTTTGGAGGAGCTGGTAGGGGATATTTGGGATGAGCATGACGAGGTAACTCAGTTTATCCGCCCCTTGGAGGACGGCAGCTTTGAGGCTCTCGGTGAAATTTCCATGGCGGATTTGTACGAGGCTGTGCTGTCCACCCACACAAGCCCTATCAAGGAGACAATCTCCCTGTCTGCCTATCTTTTAGAGCATCTAAACAAGATACCCGACACAGGCGAGATGTTCACCGACCCATATTTTCAGTACACTGTTCTGGAGATAACGGAAAATCGTATAATAAAAGTTCTGGTGACGGTGCTCACGGAAAAGGATTTTGAAATTTAAGGGGAAACATTAAATCTAACCCCCACAAAAATATTACAATTAACCCACATATTTATCTTTTGAAGGGAGCTATTATGAAAATCGGAGTTTTGGCAGGTACCCCTGTGGACACCCAAATGGGGGTAGATTTTGTTCTCTCACAAGGCTTTGATGCCATAGGCAGGGCGTGCAGCGAAAGCCCTGTAATTCAAAGCGAAATGCAGATACTTCACAAAAAAGAGCTGCTGGACATAGCTATAAGGCTTTGCCGTGAAATGGAAGCCGATGGTGCAGAGGGGATTTTTGTCAACTGCAATTCTCTTTCCGGCGCTGTGGACATGGACGAGGTGCGCCGTCATATAACCATCTCCTTGGTTACGCCCTTGGACGTTTACAAGCTCTGCGCAAAGGATTATTCCCGCCTTGGGGTAATCGCCGCCAACGGTCAGAGTCTAGCCGCCATTGAGCACCTTATTTTAGAAAATAACAATCAGTGCATGGTGGTGGGCGCCGGTCTGCTGCCCGTGGTTATCGCCATTGAAAACGGCTTGGAGCCGCAGAAAATATATGATAGCTATAAAATAAAGGAGCTTGTCAGAAGCCTGGAGGCGATGGGGTGCGAGGCGCTGGTTTTAGGCTGCACTCATTTTCCTTATCTGCTTGCTCAAATTGAAAATAATAGTGCCATACCTGTGATAAACCCCGGAATGAGAATGTTGCATATTTTAAAGTCAACCTGCTAAAATCCTTGATAATTGTATACTTTTCACAGTAATTGCTATCATTTTCCATCTTATTACCATATTGCTTTACTGTATTTCTGTTATATAATAAAGATATAGCTATAGTCAAAAGCGATAACGATGGGAGATATATTATGACCTTTTCACAACTTAATTATGTCTTAGAGGTATCTCGTAGCGGCTCTATAAACAAGGCTGCAACTCGGCTTTTTGTCTCGCAATCCAGCCTTTCCAACTCTATACACGAGCTGGAAAAGGAGCTGGACATAACCATTTTTACCCGCAGTACCCGAGGTATCGAATTAACTGCTGACGGAAGTGAGTTTTTAAGCTACATCCGTCCCCTTATCGAACAGCAAAAGCAGATAAAATCTCTATATGAGAAGAAAAACTCCACGCCCTGTCTGCGTTTTAGCATCTCTACACAGCGGTATCCCTTTGCGGTGCAGGCGTTTACCGACCTTGTAAACAGCTCTCTCCACTCAAAGTTTGAAATGCGTATAAAGGAGACGGGCATCTATCAAATAATCGAAGATGTCTATAATAATGACAGCTCACTCGGGGTAATTTTCATCTCCCGTGAAAGCGAAAAGTTTATCCAAAAGGCGCTAGTGACCCGAAATATCGTGTTCAACTCTCTTAAAACCATTAACCCTCACGTTTATCTTGGCGCCTCCCACCCTCTTTGCACCAAGGATATCATACATTTTTATGAGCTTATCGACTATCCTTATGTGGTGTTTGACCACGGACAGGGCAAGAGCCTTTACTATACGGAGGAGGTCAATCTTGCCGGATTTAAAATTCCGGAAAAGCTGATATTTGTCCATGACAGGGCAACCATGTACAATATACTGCGCAACACAAATTCTTTTTCCATCGGCAGCGGAATACTGCCCCTTGGCTACAGTGACGAGCATATTCGTGCACTGCCTGTTGAGTGTAACGGCGATGACGTTATGCAAATCGGTTGGATAAAGCTTTCAAACCACCAGCTTACTGTGGAAGAAACGGCTTTTATCGAAAGTTTAAAAAGCCATCTTGACAGCATTTTGTAACAATAGGTTTTACCCCTATTGTGTGACAGCATTTTTTTCTCAGCTGCTACCTTTTTTATCAGACGACATTTTTATTGTAATAGGCTAAATTTTGCGGTGACGGATGGTTCTGTTGCCGCTATTATTTTGCCATTTTTCGGGTAATTATAAATTAAGTGACAATTTTGTCGATATTTGGTATAATGTTAATTATTATAATCTAATATTGGAATTTTAATCTTTGCCATATTTACATAGCAAGGGTATGAGGATATAGGGAGCGGCATATGAAAAAGTTTTACAAAATTTTATGGGTGTTTTTGGCAGTTTTGCTGTGGGGGTGCACCCTTAACATAGGCGCTTTTGCCGGAGCTGTAACGCCGCCCCCCAGTGGCAGAACGGAGCTTACCAAGGATAATCTTATTGTGGCGGAATTCAAATGCCAAGGCTTTGACGTATATCCAAAGCCGGTTTTAAAGTACCGTGCCTTTAATGAGGACGGCGGCTTTGTAGACAAGGATTTAGACCCTTTGACCGACTACACCCTGCGATACACCAGCTTTCCCAACCTTTCCGACACGGTAGTTTTTGAAATAACAGGGCGAAATGGCTTCTTTACCGAGGGTGGACGCCCCATAATTAAATCGGTAAATCTTACAAATCCGCCCATTGATGCGGGGAAAAATTTCCAAGTTTCACTGGATCGTGAAAACGAGGATACCACCAAGGGCACAGAGGCAAGAACCTACACCTACCTTGAAAATATTCACTTTACCGTCACCCTGCCCGAGGCGAGGGGCAGTCTTAAATTTTTTGTGGGCGACAAGCTGTTAAACACCAGCCCCGTTGACGTAAATGCCAACTCTATGGCATTTAGCTATGATACCTCCATCGGCTATGTTCAGGCGGGTGAAAACTCAAAGCACTTTGCCGTGCGTGTGGTTTGGTCGGTGGACGGCAAGGAATACACCAAATTTTCTGTGGGTATTACCTTAAATAGGTTCGACCTCTCCAAGGCTAAGTTTGAGCCAATCAAGAGCCGTGAGGTAATTTCCGGTGTGCCCTATGAGCCAAAGGTATACCTTTTAGGCACTGCCCAGCCCCTTTCAAACGGCCCTAACTGCAAAATATCCTACTTCAACAACGTGCTTGAATCCAACAAGGAATACCCCACAAAGGTTGTGGTGGAGGGCTTTAACAACTTTATCGGCACAGCCGAGATACCTTTTGAGCTGTATCTTGACGAAAATACCACCACCGGCATTGTGTGTGACCGCTCGGACAAAACCTACACCTATGGTGACAAGGTGGTTTTTACCGCCTATGTGAGAAGCGGTACCAGCACAAACAACAAGGCAAAATTTGTGTGTAACGATGTTGTTATCGGCACTGCCCCTGTCTCCTATGTGGGCAACAACGGCACCGCAGTTTTGGAGTACGATACAGGCGGGGAAGAATTTTTCCCCTATGATGAAAATGGCACCAAGGCTACCAACACTGTGAGCGTTGAGTTTGAGTCTAATGCGGCGGATGTTGCTACTGTAGATGGCATAAGGCTGCTCCCAAAGCCCCTTGAAATGATTGTTCACTGTAAAGATAAAACCTATGACGGCACCGATGCCGCAGTAATTCCTGTGGGACCAAATGTAAAAAACTACACCTTTGTGGGCAGAGTAAAGGCGACCGATAACTTGGTAGTCACCGATGCCGATATTGGGTATGCCGTCTTTTCCGGCAAGTTCTCCCAAGAGGACAGCGATTGGTATGCCGGTGATTCTAAAGCCACTAAGGCAACCGGATTTAAAGTCACGGGAAAACACGCAAAGTTTTATAAGTTTCCCGAATATGCCTATGGCACCGCCAAGATAAGCAAAAAATATGATGCCACCCTCAAGGTCACAAACCCGCTGTCTCCCGACCGCTCCACCTACGTTTATTCAGGTGATAAAAGCACCTTTGGAATAGGACACATAACCCTTGACAACGCAATTCATGACAAGCATATCGGCGATTTATCCTTTAAGGTCACCACCGTTATGGACATTGACCGTGGCGGAATTTTTGAGGGCAAGCCTGTAGCCGTGGACAAAACCATCGACTACAAGGTAAAGGATATAGACATTGAACAGCCTGCACAAACGGCGTCCCTTACCCTTGTGGTTTCCAGTGTCAACTACACGGACGTGACCACGGATTTACATTTTACCATCATCGAGAAAAAATGGGCAAAGATTGGCGGCTTTTCCATATCGGGCAAAACCTATGACGGCAAGCCTGTAGCCATGACCGGCAAGGCGGCAATAACCTCCCAAGACGGCGGTCTGCTCATAAGCAGCAAGGAGCTTGTTTTTAACTACCAATCCGCAGATGGGGGCAGCTACAGCTCCCCCACTGCCCCCTTTATGCCGGGTAAATACTATCTTGTCATAACCCTGCCTAAAACCGCTTACGGTTATTATGGTAAGACGGTGCTGCCCTTTTCCATCGACAAGGCAGCCATATCGGTGTGGGTGCCAAGCTTTGAAATATACCAAGGTCAAGAGTCCCTGCCCGAAATTCCCATAACCTTTTCCGGCTTTGTAAACAATGAGACGGCAGGTATCTTTACCTCCAACACCTTGAAAGCGACCCATTCCGTTGCCGATGCCATCGTGCCCGGAAAGTACCCTATAGTTTTTACCGGCGAGGTCACCAGTGACCGATATTACTTCAACTATGGCACAGGCACCCTGTCCATCATCAAGGTGGCAAAATATCCAGCGGTTGACCCTCTGCCGGAAAAGGTTACCGGGCTTAGCGTATACCTGCCCAAGAAAAGCCTGCCCGACAAGATAGACAGCTTTGAGGAATTGGCGCTGTCGGTCAATGCGGTTTCCGCCGCTGACGACCGGCTTTTAATGCAAGTTTTGCAGAACAAGATAGGCTTTAAAAACTATAAAAAGATGGACATTACTCTGGTTGAGCTTTTGACAGGCAAGGCGGTTCAGCCCAAGAGCAAGGTGACAATATCCATGCCCTACCCAGCAGGCTCTGACAGCACCATGGTTTTTAGAGTGCTGCACCTCTATAAAAAAGGCACCAAAATTGAAGTTATCACCCCCACAAAGGTGGTGGGCGGCTTGCAATGGCAGGTGAGCGAATTCAGCCCCTTTGTAATTGGCTGGAGCGCCGCTATAAAAACCGAGGACACGGATTTCTTTATTAAAAACTCTCAAATCACCACCGAGAAAAAGCAGTTTACCGTGGCGGTTAGAGAGGATGCTCGTAAATCCTCCTACGCACTAACCAAGTTTTTTGAGGCATCTACCCATGAAAAATCTGTGGTTTTCAAAAACCCCGATGTTATAATAACCTTTGAAAATGACGGCTTGGCGCTTAAGGACAACAGCCCCAGCTATGATTTTTATGCGGTCAAAAATTCCTGTGAACACGAGCTTGCCGCCCGAGCCTTAGGGGGTGACGGTGTTCTGGCTGTGGTGCATTTCAATCAGGAGGGCTACTGGCCGGGCACCGCACAAGTGAGCGTGAATATGGGCAAGGAGCTAAGGGGCACTGAGCTTGCCTACTACCATTACAACCAAGACCAAGAGAGCCTTGACTATGTGACAAAGGCAAAGGTGGATGGCGATGGATGGTTTACCGTGCCCCAAGACCACTGCTCCGATTATGTGATAAGCACCACCTTCCCTGCGATTACACCCCCCAGCCCTACCCCTTCACCTACTCCTGCGCCCACCCCAGAGCCGGAGGAAAAGGTCAGCTTTATGACTAAGGTCTTGAATTTTGTCAAGGGCATACCCGAATTTTTAATGAATTTGCCTAAAAACGCAAAGAACGCCTTTACAAACATCTCCCAGTGGGCAGGCAAAACCTTTGGTGGGCTAGCCTCCTTTTTCTCCAAGATAACTAAGCCTATAGCCAATGTCTTTAAGAATGTCGGGAAAACTCTATCGGGATTTTTCGGCGGTGCTAAGGACAAGGTGGGTGATGTTGTGGGCGGTGTCAAGGGCACCATTGGCAATGTTGTTGCCTCAATAAAGGAAAATATTGTTCTCCTTGTGGGTTTGATTATAGTTCTGGCACTGATTGTGCTAATTGTTCTGTTGGTCTCTAAAATCTTAAAGAAAAAGCGTGAGGAAGAGGAGGACTATTCCGACCTTTCCGACACCGACACGGACGATGACATGGACAATGATGCAGATGCTTTTGACCCTAATAATATCCCCAAAAATGATGATGACATAGAGTATTAAAGAAACCATAACACCCGCTGCTGCGCTTTTTAGCTACAGTAGCGGGTGTTATTTTTTTGCATAAATAATTTTATGCTTGATGTTTCATATTTTATTTGCGCTTTCTGTTCCTTGTTCTCATTCATATTTCCAAAAATAATTCTACTCTCTAAAATACAGCCGTGTTATATACGCCATATAGCGGCATATATCGGGGGTGAATTGTCCCTTGCTCATTCTCCATTTCCAGTTGTTACCCATGGTGGAGGGGGTGTTTATCCTCGCCTCATCCCCAAGCTCCATGTAATCCTGTATGGGAACTATCACAAGGTTTGCCGGTGAGGACATCACATGGCGCAAAAAGCGATTTTTGTCCCACTCCTCTGTGGCAAATCCCATATATTGCCCTGCG
>JAVWUR010000068.1:0-11581 GCA_036667055.1 Oscillospiraceae bacterium | reverse complement strand
TAATTAAGTACCAACCTTTCTTTTGTTAGTACTATATACGCTCAATTTTCAGAATATAGCAAGCAATAAATCACATAATAACGATAAATATTCTTGTCACTGTTATGCCTGTTTCTTTGTACTATATTTCGTGCTTTTACGCTTAACCCCATCCTCATTTATTACAACATTACTCCTCCGACCTTTTCAATCTGTATAGCCTTGAATGTTTCATCTGAAATAATAGATAGATGGTTTTTCTCTGATAGTTAATGATTGCTATTTATTTTTTGCAATAAATCTACCTTAAACACGCAACTTAGAATTACTATAAAAACCCTCCGATTGCTGTCAACAACACTACACACTCCCACTATGCCAGCAGTCCTATGCACTCCCCAAGGCATATCGCAACAATCGGTCAACCCTTATAAACACTGGGTTTGAGTGTATTCGGCTATTGTTTTTTTACCTGCTGAATATTTTGAGAGAGCAGCGGTTTTTTCGTACTTCGCTAAAATGCCCTGTTTAGGGCGTTCTCGGCACTATTACTTGCTAGTACGGGTCATCAACACCACACACTCAACGTGCTTTGTCCTTGGAAACATATCGTAGGGTTGGATTTCTATTATTTCATAGCCATTTTCTGATAGAAACTTACAATCTCTTGCGGCGGTTGAAGGGTTGCAGCTTATCATTGCTATTCTTTTGGGGGACATATTTATTATGGCATTCAATGTTTCCGTGTCACAGCCCTTTCTTGCGGGATCCAGCACTACTGCTGTGGGACGAAAGCCATCTGCATAAAGCTTTTCTGCGGCATCCTTTGCGTCTGAACATATAAATTTTGCATTTTTTATATCGTTTATTTCAGCATTTTTTATGGCGTTTGCTATGGCTTGATGGACTATCTCAACGCCTACTACCGCATATACTTCTTGTGCCATAGACAAGCCTATTGTTCCGGCGCCGCAGTACATATCCAACAAAATATCGTCCTTTTGCAGACACAGCATGTTCCTCGCTAGTGTGTACAATTGCTGCGCACCATCATGGTTTACTTGATAGAAAGAGTGGGGGCTAAGTTCAGTTTTCACCCCACAAATAATATCTGTTATTATTCCATCCCCATATAGGAGAATATTTTCCTGTCCCAAAATTATATTGGTATCTTTACTGTTTATATTTAAAACTACAGTTTTGATGTTGGGAAACTGAGCTACAATTTCCCGGGTGATAGTATCAAGAGCTGCTATATTTTTTGATGTTGCAACTATGCATACCATCAGCTGGTCCGTAACTTGTGCATATCTTAAATATATGTGGCGTATATTACCTAAATGAGAGCTTTCATCATAAGCTTTAATTTTGTATTTATTGAATAGAGATATAAGCGCCTGAGCAACACGATTTAACAAAACCGGCTGCAAAAGGCAATCCTCGCAAGGTATAATTCGATGGCTTCGCTGTGCAAAAAAGCCGGTAGTTGCACAGCCGTTTTTATCATTGGAAACAGGGAACTGCGCTTTATTTCGATACCTTTCAGGCTGTTCGCAGGACAGCGTATCGTTGACCGGAGTGTCAATTTTTCCTATCCTTTCAAATGCTGCCTTGACAAAATTTTTCTTGGCTGCCTTTTCAGCGGCATAGTTGATGTGCCAAAAATCACAACCGCCACACATGGAAAAATTATTGCATTTTGAAGCAACTCTATCCTTTGATGGTGTAAGTATTTTATCTATTTTGCCAAAGCAATAGGAGGATAGTACCTTTAAGATTTTCACCTCGCAGACATCGCCAACGGCAGCCATTGGCACAAAGACAGCTAAACCATCATATCTGCCAATGCCATTTCCATCATTTGATATATCGACGATTTCCAGTGTAATAACTTGATTTTTTTCTAACATTTATTCATCCTTAAATTGTAGGTGGTATGTATACGGTTTTATTGTTGACAGGAAAAGATAATTCCGATAGGGGATATAGGCGGTTTGTATAGTTTTTTATGATTTCATCACGTGCAGCAAAATATTGCAAATAATCTATATAGCATATCTTTCCATCTGAGTAATCAGCGTACTTATTAGCCGTTCCACGGTAGATGGAAAACAGCTCAAGCCCTTCACCAATCGGCTGATAGCTCTCCACCGCAGCATTTAAAATATCGTCGGAAAAAATTAAAAATCCTTCATTGGTAGCTTTGTCTGCCTCTAGTATTCCCGAAACTTCTTCCGTTGACGGAAATACTTCCTCATTTAGCTGCAATGGAATACCATAAATTTCGAGATTTTCAACCAGCAGTTTATAAAAAGTGTCCAAATATGGTGGTGATGTTTCTTCCTTTAAGACAGTGAAGGAAAAAATTTTGTTTTCATCTCGATCAACTATACTACCATCCCTCCAGCGGGCAAACATATCCCCAGCAAAAACCTCCGCTGCATAGACGTAGTCGGTAGTTATGCAAAAAGCCTTGTCGTATGTCGCCAAGACCTTATTGTCAACGCTTTGACATATAAAAATTACAGGGATATTTTTTGCTCTAACAAAAGAAATTATCTCCAAAACATCATCGTCAGATAATTTTTCGCTGCACACCGTGAGGCTTAACAAGTTTTCGTCCGTTGTAGAAGATATAAAATCCAACAAATCATATTTGCTAAAATCTTGAAATTCTATTTTATTCTCAGGACTGCGTGTTGATTTTATCTCATTGAATATCTGAGAAAGCTCGCTATCACATATGGTAGTATTGTATTTTACGGGCTTTTCACCCTGGGCGCATGATGTAAAGCATATTGCCATTACAGCTAAAAATATCACAATTATATGTTTCATAAATCACCTTGGGTTTCCAAACTCTGCAAATATTTGCTAGGCGGAATGGATTTTATCTTTTTAAATACACGTGAAAAATAAAATTGGTCAAAAAATCCAACGGATATTGCAATTTCTGAAATGGAAAGGTTTGTGTTTCGTATAAGCGAGCAGGCTTCATTTATGCGATATTCCGTCAAATAATCTATAGGGGACTGGTTTAAATTTGCTATGAATACCCGATAAAGGTGGCTTCGGCTTATACCTACTGCGCTTGCAATATCGTCAACGCTAATATCGGTAGAGTAGTTAAATTGAATATATTTAATAGCATCTATAACATAACTTGACTGCGTTGCAGCTTGTGGCTGTGAGTGCAGAGAGTTTTCTTCCACAAGGCGTGACAAGAACAGATACAGATATCCTATCATAGCTGTAGAATGTTTTATGGTATTGCCGCTATTGGTATATATTTTATACAGATAATTTTTATATTCTTCAAATTCAGCAGGAGTATATACCGGCATATTGTCTTTAAAAGGCAGATGCGATACCAGCTTTTGCGCATAGGTGCCATTAAAGCCTACCCAGTAATATTCCCAAGGGTCGGTTGGGTCAGCAACATAATATACAACTTGTGAGGGCTTTATTAAAAATAAATCTCCTGCCTTCAGTTGAAATGTTTTTCCACCGCTGATGTAACTGCCCTTGCCTGAAATTACAAAATGTATCAGAAAATGGTCACGAACACCTGGCCCCCATGAATGATTAGGTATGCAGCTCTGTAAGCCACAATTAAAGATAGCAAGGCTTGCATTATCAAGCAGCTTTTGCTTGTAGGATTGCTTATAGGGATTTGTCACAGCGTTAACCTCCAAAATCATATAAAATTCTCTCTTATATATAATAAGTTATTTAACAGAAAAAATCAACAAAAATCCATTTTTAAAACACAAAAAATCGTTTTTTAGTTGCAAAAGTTTGATATAATATAGAAAACACTGTAAAAGAGGTAATTCAAATGAAGATAAACGAGTACAAAAAGTTCATATCTGACAATAGTATGGACAATACTTTTAAAAAATTATACGGCAATGATGAGAAAATTTTACAAATGCAAAGAAAAAGATACCTTGAAGCTATCACTGAATTTGAAAAAATGTATAGCGTTGACAGTGATATCTCACTATACTCAGCTCCGGGAAGAACGGAAATTGGCGGAAATCACACCGACCATAATTTAGGCGTAGTTGTGGCGGCGGCAGTAACGGTGGATGTCTTGTGTGTCGCCGCAAAGAATAGCACCAATATTATTAACGCTTATTCACAAAATTTCAAGACGATAAATCCTGTTGATATCAGTGATTTACAGGTGCATGCTGACGAGACGGAAAGCACTGAGGGGCTTATCCGTGGAATTTGCGCCGACATAGTCCAACGTGGAGGCAGATGTGGTGGGCTTGACATTTACATCACCTCGGATGTGCTGCAAGGCTCGGGGTTATCCTCGTCAGCAGCATTTGAAGTGGCGGTTAGTGCCATCATAAATTATGAATTTTGCGATGGGAAGTTTGACAGCGTAAAGCTGGCGCAGATAAGCCAGTATGCGGAAAACAAATATTTTGGCAAACCCAGCGGACTTATGGACCAACTGGCAAGCAGTACCGGCAGCTTGATGACTATTGACTTTAAAGATGTTAATGCGCCCATTGTAACCCCCATTAAATTTGACTTGGACGAGTATAATCTAGCATTATGCGTAGTTAATTCCGGCGCCTCACACGCAGACCTAACGGAGGATTATGCAGGAATAAAGGAAGATATGTGCGCTATTGCCCATGTGTTTTGTAAACAGCATTTGCGTGAGATATCTTATGAAACCTTCCTAAATCATGTGTCATACCTTCGTGAACAGTTGGGAGATCGTGCAGTGCTGCGTGGAATGCATTTCTACATGGAGTGCGACCGAGCTATCGCCATAAGAAACGCCATTGAAACTAAGAATATTGATACGTTTTTACAAAAAATAGTGGAGAGCGGACATTCATCCTTTGAATACAATCAAAATGCTTACACATTAAAGGACATAAAATGCCAACCGGTAAGTGTTGCGTTGTGTGCGGCGCAAAGCTTTTTGCAAAATAAACGTGGAGCGTGGCGTCTGCAGGGAGGTGGCTTTGCCGGCACAATTCAGTGCTTTGTGGACAAAGGGATACTGCAAGACTTTATAGCAGAGATGGAAAAGCTTTTAGGTGAAAACTGCTGTCAAGTGCTATCCATCAGAAACTATGGAGCCATAAAAGTGGAAGAATTAATATAAATATTTTTTAATTTACATAAAAAAGGAGCCTAAAATTATGGCTGAAATAAGATTTAATCCCCTTACCGGAGACTGGGTTATGATCGCCTCCCATCGCCAAAACCGCCCGCAGATGCCAAAAGACTGGTGTCCATTTTGCCCCGGTTCCGGCAAGGTACCCAGCGAGTACGACGTTTATTGCTATGACAATGATTTTCCGGCGCTGTCTGCCACGCCGCCTTCCATTGATGACGTTACAAGTGACTTTTTTAAAGCCATGCCGTCCTATGGCAAATGTGAAGTTGTTTTATATTCCCCAAAGCATACCGCCACTCTGCCGGACTTGACCGATGAACACCTGTTTAAGCTCACAAAGCTATGGCAGGAGCGCTTTAACATTCTTTCTCAAGATGAAAAAGTAAAGTATGTGTTTATATTTGAAAATAGGGGAGAGGCCGTGGGCGTGACTATGCCGCACCCTCATGGACAGATATATGCCTACCCATTTTTGCCTAAAAAGCTTCAGCTTGAGGAGAATAATTCCAAGGAATACATGGACAAAACAGGTAGCTGTCTTTACTGCGATATGCTTAAAAATGAAACACAGGACGGTCGGCGCATAATTTATAAAAATGAATTTTTTACGGTGTTTTTACCTTTTTTTTGCGAATATCCCTATGGTGTATATATAATGTCGAATGTACATAAACAACACATTGGGCAGTTCAATGAAAAGGAATTGTTTTCCCTAGGGGTGACAATAAAGCAAACTGCCGGTATGCTTGACAGCTTATTTGGCTACACTTTTCCATATATGATGTGTATGCACAATGCCCCTGTGAACAGCGGCAGTGATGAAGAAAATTTCCATTTTCACATTGAATTTTTCCCGCCGATGCGAAGCGCTGAAAAGATAAAGTTTAACGCTTCAAGCGAGACGGGGGCATGGGCACACTGCAACCCTACAGCACCGGAAGAAAAAGCTGAAGAGCTGCGTGTAGCCTACCGAAAATACATGAGCAGATAGAAGGTTAATGTATGAAATTTAAGATGGTACACAACAATATAAATGTGGTAGATGCAGAAAAGAGCAAGGAATTTTACGAAGCTGCATTGGGCATGAAGGAAATTAGGAGAAAGAATACAGAAAAGTTTGTCTTAATATATCTAGGTGACGGTCAGTCCGACTATGAATTGGAGCTGACGCAGGTTTACGATCATACACAGGAATATGATTTAGGCGACAATGAGACACACTTAGCTTTTAGAACGGATGATTTTGAGGCGGCATACGCCCACCACAGCAAAATGGGCTGCATCTGCTATGAAAACAAGCAGATGGGTATTTATTTTATAGAAGATTTAGATGGATATTGGCTAGAAATTATACCGACAAGATAGATAAATTTAGCTTAAAAGCAATGAAGCTATAAAACATTGCCGCAAACTGTCAAGCAAGTCCTCTGAACCGAAAGCTTAGAGGGCTAGCTAGGACGGTTTTCGGAGCTATCCTAATGCCGAAGAAACATACGTTGCTAAAAACAGACAAAGCTATTGACTTTGATAAAGTTTATTGTAAATTATATATTTTAATTACTTTGCAATCCATGAATTGGCCATCTGTCAATGCGCAAAATAAATAAAAATATCCGCACATATTACTGTTATTGTAGTAGATTATCCATTTTTAGGAATAATAACACTTAAGTGTTGACAAACGGGGTGCGTAACGATATAATTATTTACACAGCAAAGAAATGTTAATAAATGGTGCCATAGCCAAGCGGTAAGGCAGAGGTCTGCAAAACCTCTATTCTCCAGTTCAAATCTGGATGGCACCTCCACAATAGCCTCATAATCCCATTTAATTAGTGGTTTTGTGAGGCTTTTTTATTTAACTACCTTGTAATGACATATAAAAATGTCCAATAATAACTTTGCAACTTAGACTAGCCGGATATGGTCGGTTTTAAAAATATATTTATCAAAATTTAAAGATAACCAGATAAAGGGGTTTATATGAAAGAGAAGTTAAAAACAGTTTATGTTTGCTCCTCCTGTGGGGAAATTTATCACAAGTGGCAGGGGCAATGTACCAGCTGCCAAGAGTGGAACACAATAAATGAGGATGTTATAAAGCAGGTGTCCCCACAAGCGGGAAAGAAAAACGCAGCGCTGGACACAAAGGAAATAGCTTTTCAGTATCTGGACACTGTAAACGCCGACGATAATCAAACTAGAATTAAAACAAATCTTTCCGAATTTGACCGAGTTTTGGGCGGCGGCATTGTCAAGGGTGCAGGTATGCTTATCGGCGGTGAGCCGGGCGCCGGAAAGTCCACGCTGCTGTTACAAATCTGCGGTATGCTGTGCAAAAGATGTAATGTCATGTATATCAGCGGTGAAGAATCGGTGAGTCAGATAAAATTACGTGCCAATCGTTTGGGGATAAGCGGAGAAAATATTTCCATTGCCAGTGAAACGGATGTGTATTCCATCTGCCAAAGCATAGAAGATTACAAGCCGGACATATTGGTTATCGACTCCATTCAAACCATGAACTGTTCTGGGATATCTTCAAGCCCCGGAAGTGTTTCACAGGTGAGGGAATCCACGGCTCTTTTGCTTGGAACGGCAAAAAAGCATGATACATCTTTATTTATCGTAGGGCACGTTAACAAAGATGGCGCTATTGCAGGGCCAAAGGTAATGGAACATATTGTTGACACGGTATTATATTTTGAAGGCGATAAAACATTGCCCTATAAAATTTTACGAGCTAGCAAGAACAGGTATGGCTCCACCAATGAAATTGGAATGTTTGACATGACTACAAAAGGCATTGTGGAGATTTTGAACCCTTCACAGCTGCTCCTAGAGGGCAGAAGCTCCTCTGTTAGCGGAAGCTGCGTAACCTGTGTTATAGAGGGCACACGGCCTATTTTGACGGAAATTCAAGCGCTGGCGACTAAGACCGGTTTTGGAACCCCAAGGCGAGCAGCCAGTGGAATTGATTACAACAGGCTGAATTTACTCCTTGCAGTGCTAGAGAAACGTGCAGGGTATTTTATACAAAATGTGGATATATATGTAAATGTAGTGGGAGGCTTGGAGCTTAACGAAACTGCCATTGACCTAGCCACAATTTTAAGTGTAGTTTCAGGACTTACGGATAAATCCATCCCTGATGATATTGTGGTACTGGGGGAGGTAGGACTTGGCGGCGAGGTAAGGGCAGTAACTAACATCGACTCACGTCTGCGAGAGATACAGCGGCTTGGCTTTTCCAAGGCAATAATACCGCAACACTGTATAAAACAGATAAACACAGCAGAATACAAGCTGGAAATATATGGAGTTTCCAACGTGCGGCAGGCTATACAATTAATATAATAGTAAAATACCCTTGTAAATGTATAAACCCCCACTTATCAATCAATAATTATTGAAAGATAAATGGGGTGTTTTTATGCAAAAAAGAATTATTTATTTATTGATGTTGACTTTTTTAGTGATAGCTCTCGTACCAATGGTTTATTTAAGTGGCTTGCAGCCAACAGACGGCATCTATATAAGCACACAATCATATAACAAATATTTTGAAATAAGCGGCATGGTGGAGCCATTTACCAGTATTCCAATGGAGCTTTCTTATCCCGCATATATCAAGGATGTTTATGTGCAAGATGGTGGATATGTAAACCAAGGACAGCTGCTTTTCACTTTGGATAAACAGCAGATGGAGCAAGCACTAGTGGGTAACTCTGCCACGTCTAGAGTGCCATTAGAGCTAAACCTAGAGCACATAGCCGCTATTCCAAGTGAAATTTACGCTAGTGCAGCGGGAGTTATAAGCCAGTTAAATGCCCAGCCCGGCTCTGCGATTTTCCCCGGCACACCACTTTGTACGATATCCGCCAATGATAAGACAATAATGAGAATAACGGTAAATCAAGAAGATTATAATAGAATAAAGGTTGGGGACAATATTAAAGTATCACCACTAATTTCCCCAAAAAAGGTTTACGATGGAGTTATTACCGACCGATGTGCGACGGTGCGCAAGGAAAACTCCGCCTTTGGGCCTAAGACAGTGATAGATGTTTTTGCTCAGATAAGTAACCCCGATCAATACATGGCGCAGGGAGTTCAGTTTAACGGTCAAATTTTGAAAAGCAATGCGGAAAAAGCAGATATTTTACCCTATGAATTTGTACATCAGGATGAAATAGGGGAATACGTGAACATTCTCAAGGGCGGAAAGCCGTCTAAAGTATATGTAAAAACCGGTGATGAGATGGAGCTTGGTGTGGAAATTTTAACGGCATTTAGCAGTGATACATTATTTTTAAAGGCTGAAAAATTGAAAAAGGATAAAATTTTATTGATAAATGATATTTAATAATTTAATATATAAGTTAAGAAAAATAATTAACCCCTATAAAATGGCAATAATTGCGGTAATAATTTCAGTGCTGGCCACTGCTATTGTTGCCGGAATATCTTCTGTGGGCAAAAATGTGATAAGCCATGAGATGAGCGGAATTGGCATGAGCGGTCTGTCGGTAGTTTTGTATGGCGAAAATGCAGAAAATCTTACAGATTTAGCTTTTTATAAAAGCCTAAAGCGCCTAGGGGATATTGAGAAGATAACCCCTGTTTTATATGACTATGCAAATGTAAAATTCAATAATAATACTGCCGTTGACACCATGGCATGGGGGATAGCTAAGGATGCGCAAGAAATTGTGGCGCTTACAATAATCAGTGGGCGGATGATAAACGATGCTGATATAAATTCCAATTCCTTTGTTTGCCTAGTGGATGAGGAGCTGGCAAGGCTTGCGTATAAAAGAAGTAATATAATAGGTAAAAGCATATTGCTAACCATAGGTGGCAGAGGGTATACCTTTAAAATTATTGGCAGCATAAAAAAGGGGAGTTCGGTTTTAAATAACATGGTGGGGGATATAATACCTAATTTTATCTATATTCCATACACAACTATGAATAATATTTCCCATAAAACAAATCTTGACCAAATTATTTTGAAATCCAGCAATACAGATTTTTTGAGTGAAAATCTGATGAAGGATTTAATGTTTTATTACCCAGAATACCAAAATAGCGCTGTAAAGCTTACCGACCTTACACAGCAAAAGGCGCAGATAATGAAGATTGTAGATACGGCATTTTTTTCTTTGTTCATGGTGTCCTGCGTTGCTGTTCTGGTATGCAGTATCTCAGTAGGCGCAAGCGTAAATACCGCCGTAAGCATACGGCAAAAGGATATTGGAATAAAAATGAGCCTAGGGGCAAGCCGTTTCAGCATAACGATGGAGTTTTTATTTTCCGCTATATTATCCTGTGTCATAGGGGTTGTAATCGCCGGTGTAATAGCCGCTGTCGCATTAAAACTATTTTTAATTTTCTTTAACATAGCTATAACCTTCGAGCCTATATTGATTATTATAAGTATATTTGCTACAATATCACTGACCGCAATATTCAGCTTATTTCCAAGCTATCAAGCGGCAAATTTAGAGCCTATCAAGGCGTTAAACCGAGAGTGATGTAACGTAAATGTATAATTGTATCGTAAATTTTAACGACTGTGATGTTGTAACAGAGCTTATTCGCTTAGGGTATCGCTGTATTCCAACCATTAAATCAGATAGGGTAAGTATGCCCATTTCCTGCCATGCAGATGCTTTATATTTGGCAACTGATGAAAAAAACATTATTATTTCCAGTTGCCAAAAAGAAAACATTACAGCACTGGAAATGGAGGGATTTACCGTAACCTCCACAGATATCTTGCAGCCCGGCTATAGGACAGAATGTGGGCTAAACATGGTAAAATGCGGTGGAACTTTGATATATAACCCCAAAACTGCAATTTCGTGTGATATATTTAACAATGTCAGGGATAAAATCACCGTTAACCAAGGGTATGCTAAATGCTCCACCATTGCAATTAATGAAAATGCCTTTATCACAGAGGATGTGGGGATTTATAAAGGCGTAAAGGCAAGGGGAAAGGACTGTCTGCTGCTTAAAAAAGGATTTGTTAAGCTTGATGGATATGACTGTGGCTTTATTGGTGGCGCAAGCATAATGCTAAAAGATAGCGTTTTATTTTTTTGCGGTGATATAAACCTTCATCCCCAAAAAAATGAAATTGGAGAGTATCTGACAAAACATAATGTAACTGCGCATTGTATAAAAAATAAGCCGCTGACAGATGTAGGGGGCGGTATTGTTTTTTAGAATTTATAATAATGTAATGTAATTGTGGGATACCTAAATTAATATCACGCTATAAATTCAAATATTAAATCTCAAAAGATATATCATTAATAATTAAAGCAATTACCATATAGCAACTAGATAGCAACTGAAAATAGTGACAAGCTAAAATAGGGATAAACATAGGGACAAACTAAAATAGGGAGAAACTATTGATTAATTTATATAAACATGGTA
>JAVWUR010000067.1:0-11715 GCA_036667055.1 Oscillospiraceae bacterium | reverse complement strand
GATATTTTTATCCGCTCTTTTTATCCGTTTTTGTAGGCTCTATTCGTGCTACCCCAACATTTATTATAGAGCCAAAAATGAAAGCAATACAAACGGTGGTGGCGTTAAGCTGCCGCCGTTTTTGTTGTGTGGTTAGCCCGATATTTAATATAGAGCCTTAATAAAAGGAACCCCTTGTCAAGACAGTTCTTTGAAAATATCAAGACACTGTAATGACAAGGGGTGTTATAGCTTAACATATTTTTATTACGTCTTTTGCCAAATTAAACTTAAATATACATGGCGGTAACATTAAATTTGCTGTGACAGCTCTAGGGCGTAGGCGGAATATTCTTTGCACAGGTTGTATAATCTGTCGGTGTACCCCTCAAAAGTTTCCCCTTGGGATGCCTTGTACTCGCTCCACAAGCTCCACATCAAGCTGCCCGTTGCAACGTAGGTATAAAAGCGAAAAAGCTCGGTAAGGGAGGGTTCTTTTTCTAGATATAATGTTAAAAGCCGGTCGCTCCTTGCCTTGTCGAAATCTCCGGCGATGGAGAACATTGCAATGTCCACCAAGGGGTCCTGCATACCGGCATATTCCCAGTCAATCAAGATTACACGCCCATCCTTTATCATACAATTGTCGGGAATAAAATCTATATGGCAAAAGGCGGTGGGGACACAAAGGGTAGATAATTTGTCTAGCAGATGAAGAATTTGACTTTTGTATGTGAAGTAGGAGGAGAAAAACTCCACCTCACTATTGTGACAGATGTCCTCATAGTAGCTGATGGTTTCCCTAAAGTCAAAGTTGTGGGTGGTTTTTATGCCGCAGGTGTGCAGATGCCGCACCGCCGCAAGTGCCATGGCGATATCCTCCTCGCTGTCAAGGTCGAGCAGGGTACTGTCCTCAATAAATTCACTGATTTTTGTGCCCGTCATGGCGTTTAGATAGATTACCTTGTCGCTGATACCTTCCCCTTCAAGTGCCAGATAATTTGCATATTCTCTGTGGCGATCCACCAAAAATTCTGTGCCTTGCCCTGCCAAGCGATAGATATATTTTTTATCCTTACAATAAAAGGTGTAGCTGTCGTTGGTCATACCCTTGTTCATCAAAGAAAAATCCTTTAAATCCTCGGGGTCGGCCTTTAAAACGGTGCAGACAAGTGCAATCGCCTGTTTGACCCTTTCGTTTTGCAGGCGAGCTTTTTCCTTGTCAAATTTTGTGAGAGCAAGCCGTCCGGCAAAGGTGACATACCAGCCCTCCTTTGTTCTCACCACAAAATTTGATGCTTCCAGCGCCTTGCGTGCTTGTTTTACCATCTGGGGGACTATTCCCAGCTTGTAGGCAATTTCCGAGGATTTTGCGCCGGGGTACCCGCTGTATATACCTAAAATGGTCAATGTCATTATCTGCATAAGCAAGCCTCCTTTGTGTCTTTTAGAGGGCACATAGCATTTGTATAGTTTTATTTTTCCTAGAATAACATAGCTATGTGTATAAATCTTGTGGGAAAGCTATAAAACACAGCATAGCCACAAATGGCAGGGCACAAATATTAAAAATAGTATTGTTACATTGATTTTGAAATGGTATACTTATAGATTAGATAGGTGTGTTTTTGTTGAAAAAGCGATACCAATTTTAAATTATTGGCAATTTAAACAATATATAAGGATTGATTTTATGAATAATAACTGTGTAGCTGCGCTGGCAACCGCCACGGGCAAGGCATCCCTGTGCAGTGTGAGAATATCGGGAGACGAGGCTTTTGCCGTTGCCAAAAAAGTGTTTATTCCGGCTGATGAAAAAAAAGATGTGGACAAGCAAAGTGGATATTCCGCTCTGTTCGGGCATTTTTATCGCAAGGGCAGGTCGGTAGACCAAGCGGTGGCACTGTTTTTTCGTGAGCCAAAAAGCTATACCGGAGAAAATGTGGTGGAGATAAGCTGTCACGGTGGCAGTGCGGTGGCAAACCAGCTGCTAAAAGCTTGCTTTGAGGCAGGGGCGGCACCGGCACCGGCAGGGGAATTTACCAAGCGAGCTTTTTTAAACGGCAAGCTTTCCCTGACACAGGCGGAGGGGGTTATGGAGATGATAAACGCAACCTCCAACCACGCAATTGCCGCCGCCAAGGGCGCACTGGAGGGTAGCTTGTATCGAAAAGCCAAGGATATACGGGACGAGCTTTTGGTTTTGGCAGGGCATATAACCGCCTACACGGATTTTCCCGAGGAAGCGGTGGAGGAGGTAACCCCACAAGAGGTGCGGGAAATATTGTGCAGTGGGGAAAAAAAGCTACAGGCACTTTTGGACGGCTATGATATGGGGGCAAAAATCAAGGAGGGGGTTAGCACCGCCATAGTGGGCAAGCCCAACGTGGGCAAGAGCACACTGCTAAACTCTCTGTCCGGCTTTGAAAAGGCGATTGTGACACCCATTGCCGGCACTACACGGGATGTGGTGGAGCAGGAGGTAATTTTAGGCGGCGTGAATTTGATTTTGCAGGACACGGCAGGAATACGCAAAACCGATGACGAGATTGAGGCACTGGGAATAAAACGCAGCCTTGACCGATTAGAGGGGGCACAGCTTGTTTTTTGCGTATTTGATGGGTCGGAAAAAACCACCCAAGAGGATGTGGAGCTGGCAAAAAAATGTGAAAATCTAAACAGCATCGCCATAATAAATAAACAGGATTTAATTCAACAATTTGACGCTACACTTGTGGAAAACTATTTCAAAAAGGTGCTTTTTATAACCGCCAAGGACTTTTATCTTTCCAAAGAGTTTGAAGCGGATGTTATGGAGGTATTGGGGATAAGCCACTTTGACATAGGGGCAGGGATAGTGGTAAACGAGCGGCAGTATACGGCGGTGCGAAATGCTCACACAGCCATAACCGATGCACTTTTGGCATTTGACGAGGGGCAAAGTCTTGATATAATCGGGGTGTGCGTGGACGAGGGATTATATGCCATATATGAGCTGACGGGGGAAAATGTCAGCGAGGAAGTGGTAAACGAGGTGTTTTCAAAGTTTTGCGTAGGCAAGTAGAAAAGTTTTGATATAATAGTTGCAGGGGCAAAAAAGGAGCAGGGCGCAAGGCGCAAGTGCGAAAAACGCAAGGGCGCAGGGGCAAAAAAGGAGCAGGGCGCAGGCGACAAAAGTTAAGGCGCAGGGATAAGCAGAGGATAAAACAAGTTTGCTGACAGTCGGTGAAAGAGATTGCACGAACCTAAATTAATAAAAAGAGGGAAAAATTATGGTTTTAGGAAGTTATGATGTTATAGTTATCGGTGCCGGACACGCCGGAATTGAGGCGGCTGTAGCGAGTGCAAGGCTTGGGGCAAGGACGGCACTGTTCACCTTGACGTTGGACGGTGTGGGAAATATGCCCTGCAATCCGGCGATTGGTGGCACAGCTAAAGGCCATTTAGTGCGAGAAATTGATGCTATGGGCGGCGTTATGGGGATTGCGGCGGATGCAACCAGCATACAAAGCCGTATGCTCAACAAGGGAAAAGGGCCGGCGGTTCACTCCCTACGAGTTCAAAGCGACCGTCAAAAGTACCACATTTATATGAAAAATTTTGTGGAAAAGTGCGAAAATCTTGATTTGAAACAGGCGGAAATCTGCGAGGTTTTGTTTGATGAAAACAAGGCGGTCACAGGTGTTATCACTCAGCTTGGGACACAGTATAATGCAAAGGCGGTGATTGTCGCCACAGGAACATATCTGACGGGGAAAATTTATGTGGGGGATGCCTCCTACTACAGCGGCCCCGATGGACACCACAGTGCAAAGCAACTTTCCGACAGCTTGCGCAAGGCGGGGATAAAGCTGGTGCGTTTTAAGACGGGAACACCGGCACGAGTAAACAAACGCAGTATAAATTTTGACATACTGGAGCAGCAGCCCGGAGATGAAAAAACAGTGCCTATGAGCTTTATGACCACCAAGGAAATTGTAAATCTTGTGCCCTGTTACATCTCCTACACAAACCCCACCACCCACCAAGTTATCAAGGATAACATTCATAGAAGCCCACTATATGGTGGTAAAATTGAGGGGATAGGCCCTAGATATTGTCCTAGCTTGGAGGACAAGGTTATGCGGTTTAAGGACAAGGAGCGCCATCAGCTGTTCATTGAGCCTTGCGGTATGGAGACGCAGGAGATGTATCTGCAAGGTATGTCCTCCTCACTGCCCGAGGAGGTTCAGGTGGAATTTTACAAGACGATAAAAGGCCTTGAAAATGTTGAGGTTACTAGACCTGCCTACGCTATCGAGTACGATTGCTGTGACCCTTTGGATTTACAGCCCAGTTTAGAGTTCAAGGAATATGGCGGACTATACGGTGCAGGACAGTTCAACGGCTCTAGCGGATATGAGGAGGCGGCAGGGCAGGGGCTTATCGCCGGAATAAATGCGGCGAGAAAGGTTTTTGGAAAACAGCCGGTAGAAATGTCACGGCAAACCTCGTATATCGGCACATTAATTGATGACCTTGTGACAAAAGGGGTGATGGACCCCTATAGAATGATGACCAGCCGCAGTGAATATCGTCTGTATTTGAGACAGGATAATGCGGATGAAAGGCTGACGCCCCTAGGCAGAGAGATAGGCTTGGTGGATGATGAGCGGTGGAATTTATATAACGAGACGCTCTTGGCAAAGGAAAAGGAGATTGAGCGGCTGCAATCGGTGACTTTAAAGCCGTCACAGGTAAAGGAGCTGTTGTTATCCAAGGGGATGGAGGAGCTTTCCACCGGCGTAAAGGCGGCAGAATTTTTAAAACGTCCTACGATAACCTATGATGAGGTGGTGAATATCATAGGCAAAGGGGAGGGGATAAACAATTTTGTGGGGGAAAAGGTTGAGGTTGAAATAAAATATTCCGGATATATAAAACGTCAGCAGCAGCAGATAAACCAAACTAAGCGACTGGAAAACACGGAAATCCCCGAGGACACCGACTATTCAGGGTTTAAAGGACTGCGTATGGAGGCAAGGGAAAAGCTCACCAAGATAAAACCTAAAAATGTGGGACAGGCATCGAGAATACCGGGGGTAAGCCCCAGCGATATAACAGGACTTTTGATGGAGCTGAAAGCTAGAAAGGTTTACAATGATAAACAGTGAACGATTTAAAAAGACATTGGCAGACTATGACATTAATTTAACACAGTTGCAATTGGAGCAGTTGGAGCTATATGCAAAAATTTTGGTGGAATACAATGAAAAGGTGAATTTGACCGCCATAACAGACAGCTTGGGCATTGAGAACAAGCACTTTTTGGATAGTTTGCTCTTTGCAAAAAGCCCCCTTGTAAAGGGGAGCGTTGCAGATGTGGGTACAGGGGCAGGTTTCCCTGGGATTGTGGCGAAAATTTACAAGCCGGACATTGACCTTACCTTGATAGAGCCAACGGGAAAAAGGTGTGTATTTTTGCAGTACGCCCTAGACACCATAGGGATAAAAGGGACGGTGGTGAAGGAGCGAGCGGAGGAGGCAGCACGAAAGGGCTACCGAGAAAAATATGACCTTGTGACCGCAAGAGCGGTGGCGGAGCTGAGAGTGCTATGCGAATACTGTATTCCCCTTGTGAAGCTGAACGGGAACTTTGTGGCGATGAAAAGCGAGGTGCCCGACGAGATAATAAATTCTAAGCAGGCGGCGTCCAAGCTTGGGGCAAAATATATGAGGGTGGAAAACTTTGTCTTGCCCGACCAAAGCCCTCGCAGCTTGGTGGTATATTTTAAGAATAAAGCAACTCCCGACATCTATCCTCGCAACGGCGGAAAAATCAATAAAAGCCCACTTTAAAATGGGTTTGGCGATTTTTATGGAATAATTTACAAAAACATTTCTTACTTTTTCGACATGGTACTACATATAGTGGGGTTATCCTCGGATAACTTACAAATATAGTGTGTTGGTTGTCGAAAGGTGCGATATATAAAGCTTTGCAAAAACACAAAGCTGTGTTATCTTTAACTTAGGGAAGATAATGCAGCTTTTAATTTTCTCGAAAATGGCAGAGGAAGTGGATATAAAGTGGAAAATTTTGCAGGTGAAAAAAATTTAATAGAGCTTGTTAACCCATATGACATCGCACCTTGTCCCTATCAAACACGAGAAAATTACAGCAGGCAGGGATTGGAGCAGCTAATATGCTCGATAAAGGAAAATGGAATTTTGCAGCCATTGACCGCAACAAAGACAGCACAAGGCTATCAGCTTATAGCAGGGCACCGGAGATTGATTGCTGCAAAGATTTTAAAGCTGGAGACTGTGCCCGTGGTTGTACTTAAAAAATCCGAGACGGAGATTGCAGTGCTGTGCACCATAGAAAATTTGCACCGTGAGGATTTAAACTTTTTTGAGCAGGCGAGAGCCATTCAGCTTTTAATTGAAAAGTTAGGGCTGACACAAGCGCAAGCCGGAGAGAAATTAGCGCTGTCTCAACCTGCCATTGCCAACAAGCTGCGATTAGTTCAGTTTACCAAAAGCGAGCAGGAGCAGATGATTAAAGGGGAATTTACCGAGCGCCACGCACGAGCGGTGTGCCGATTGGACAAGGAAAGACGGCAAAAGGCGATAGAGTATATAATCGCACACAGTTTAAATGTAAGCGCCACCGACAGCTACATAGAAAGTCTTTTGGACAGCCGCAAAAAACCAAGGCAAAAGACGATAATAAAGATACGTGATGTGAGACTTTTTACCAATACTATAACTAAGGCAATAAAGATAATGAAAACCGCAGGCTTTGAGCCGCTATACGAGCAGAACAGCACAGAGGACGCAATGGTGTATAAAATAGTAATCCCATATAGCAAAAAGAAAAGGGATTCAGCACCTCTAGTCACTGTTAACACTTGATGACAACCTTTTATATAAACCACAAAAAGACACAGGTAATTTTGCCTGTGTCTTTTTGTTCCACGTGGAACACACATAAAATGCGGCGGGAAATTGTTCCATGTGGAACATAGGGATAATGGGGTGGAAAAAATGTTTCATGGGAAAATATTTAAAACAAATACATAAAGCAAAGACATAAATCAAATAGATAAAATGAATGTGAAAATGTTCCACGTGGAACAGACATAAAGTGGGCAATAAAAATGTTCCATGTGGAACATATTCGTAAAATGCTGTGAAAAATTGTTCCATGTGGAACATTTTGCAATAAAATGCAATTTAGCAATTGTAATACCTGCTAGTATATGATATACTTAAAAGCATATAACACAATAGATATAAGAGGTAAAAATGGCAAAGATAATAGCAGTGGCAAATCAAAAGGGCGGAGTTGGCAAGACAACTACCGCAGTAAACCTTGCCGCCTGTGTGGCGGAGCTTAAAAAGAGAGTTTTACTGGTGGATTTAGACCCTCAGGGCAACACCACCTCCAGCTTTGGCATATCAAAAAGAAATTTGGACAACAGTATTTATTCGGCAATTATGGGGGATATAGATATTAAAGATGCTATAGTCAAAACCCAATTTAGAGTTGACGTTGTGCCTTCCTCTATAAAATTATCCGGTGCAGGGGTAGAGCTTGTATCTATGGACAAGCGACACGCAAAGCTAAGGGGCGTACTTAACAAGGTTAACGAGGAGTACGACTTTATATTTATCGACTGTCCACCCTCCCTTGACCTATTGACAATAAATGCTTTGAGCGCCGCCGATACAATAATTGTGCCCATCCAGTGCGAGTTTTTTGCTTTGGAAGGCCTGTCGGAGCTGATGAACACCGTGCGCCTTGTAAAACAGCACTACAATCAATACATTGATATTGAGGGGGTGCTCCTTACCATGTATGACCCACGGCTTAATTTAACTCTACAGGTGGTGGACGAGGTGAAAAAGTATTTTCCAAACAAGGTGTACAAGACTACCGTGCCCCGAAATGTAAGACTGTCCGAGGCACCTAGCTTTGGCTGTCCCATAAACTATTACGACCCTGCATCAAAAGGGGCGCAAAGCTATGCAGAGCTGGCAAAAGAGGTTATAAATCAAAACAAAAAGGGCGGCAGATAATAGGGGCAGATAACAGCGGCAGATAATTTAAGATATGGGGGATGGCAGTTGTTAAAAAATATAGACATAAAAGAGGTATATCTGCCTAGAATAGAACAGGAATGGTTAGAAACAGGGGAACAATCACCTAGCTTTATGGAGGAAATATCCAAGGCAACAAAGGAAAAAACCGAGAAAAACCTTTCAAAACAGCTTACAGAGCTTGAAACTATGGCAAAATCCTCCGAATTCAATGGAAAAGAGCTGGAAAGCAAGTTAAATCAGTTGTTGGGACAGGGCAATGGCGCAAGCTTTATGGGCAGCATGGACGGGGAAACCTTTGACGCCGCTAAGGGAGAATTAAAGGCTTTTATAAGAAAAATCAGAGCCTTTGCCCCACAAATGGGTGTGGAGGACATGGGAAAAGCCGCTCGCAACTATCTGGTTTACGCTATGTTCAATGCTTTAAATGATATGCCACAAAAGTGTACAGATGCCATCTTTGGATATAGTATGTTATATCCGGTCACGGATAATTTTTTAGATGAAGCCGGGGTGACTAGCCGAGAAAAGCTTGAATATAATGAATTTATAAGAGATAAGCTGAGAGGGTTCGCACCTATAGCTAAAACAGACCATCAAGCTGTGACGGAAAAACTGTTAGATATGGTGGAAAAGGACTATCCACGCCAAGGAAAAACCGAAACAGGTCTTTCAGTAGAGCCGCAAAATGACATCTACGGGGTGCTGCTCCATATGCTAAAGGCACAGGAGGAAAGCTTACTACAGCAGGGGGCTGCAATTCTTAGTGAAACTGAAATATTCAAGATATCTGCCTACAAGGGCGGTATTTCCGTTTTGGCAGACCGATGCTTTGTCCACAAGCCCATTGCGCCGCAAGAGGTGTGTTTTTATCTGGGACTGGGATTGGTTCTACAGCTTGGAGATGATTTACAGGACATAGGTGAGGACATAAAAAGTGGCTCCCAAACCCTATTCACCTGCGCAAAGGATGAAAAAACTCGTGAAAAGCTGGTCAATAAGCTGCTAAACTATACAAATGCAGTGATGGACGCTATTAATATAGGCAATGGGAAGGCTAAAGAGGCATTAAAAAATAGCTTTTTACAGCTAATCTTATCTTCGGTGTACCAAAGCCGAGAGCAGTTTAGCCGTGAATATACAGAGAACCTAGAAAAATACCTGCCCGTAAGCTACAGCTTTATGGCTGCGCTTTTGGAAAAGCAAAACCATCAAGATACCCAAGAGACTCAAGCGGGTTATATGGCGATGGTGGACAGGATGCTGGAACAGTAAAAAATATTTTAAAGGCTGCGCTGCAAGGGTGATGGAAAAAAATACCCGACAGAGCGCCGCAAAGAGGAGGAGAGATGCTAATGGCAAAGAAATCAGGCCTTGGCAGGGGAGTCGATGCACTGTTTGAGACTAGCGACAGACAGATGACCGACGGGAATGCATCCACGGTTAAGCTTTCCGACATAGATGTAGACCCACACCAGCCACGGAAAAGCTTTGAAACAGAGGCTCTTGAGCAGTTGAGTCAATCAATATTGGATCATGGGGTCATTCAACCCATAGTGGTATCCCCCCAGGGGGTGGACAGATATACCATAATAGCAGGGGAGAGGCGGTTTAGAGCCGCAAGAATGGCAGGGCTTGTGGAAATTCCGGCGATAATCAAGGATGTTTCACCACAGGCAGCCAAGGAAATTGCACTTATCGAAAACCTTCAGCGGGAAGATTTGGATGCGGTGGAGATAGCGGTAGGCTACAAAAATCTTATGGAAAGCTTTGATTTGACACAGGATGAAATAAGCAAAAAGCTGGCGGTTCCACGATCGTCGGTGGCAAACTCCTTGAGAATACTCAACTTGCCCCAAGGGGTTTTGGAGCTTATAAAGAGCGGTGAGCTGTCACTGGGTCATGCAAAGGTGATACTTTCCGTCCAAGGGGACAAACAACAGCTTGAATTGGCACAGCAGATAGCGGAAAAATGCCTTTCTGTGAGGCAGGCAGAGCTTTTGGCAAAGGCGATGATGAAAAAGCCAAAGGTTGAAAAGCCGTCGGGCAACCCTTCCATAATCAAAGAGTTGGAGATTGCACTTAGCGAAATGCATGGTACGCCCGTTAGGGTGAGCTACAAGGACGGCAAAGGCTCGCTGACCATCACCTTTAACAGTGAGGAGCAGCTTATGGAAATTGCAAATTTATTGGAAAAAAAATAATATTTTATTAGGGAGATAGAGCTATGTTAGACATTAAAAGAATCAGAGAGAACACCGAGGAAGTAAAGGCAGCATTAAAACGCAGAGGGCCGGACTATTCAGCACAGATTGACGAGATACTGGCGGTTGACGAGAAGCGCAGAGAGCTTGCAGGAAAGGTTGACGCTTTAAAAGCCGAGCAAAACACCGATTCCAAGTTAATTCCCCAGTACAAAAAAGAGGGCAAGGACACATCAGAATTGATGGCTAGAATGAAGATTTTGGCAGATGACATAAAGGATGACGCCGTAGAGGTGACACGCCTTGAAGCAAAGCAAAGAGAGCTGCTGCTCATGGTTCCAAACACCCCCGACCCGTCGGTACCTGATGGGCTTGACGATAAATCCAACGTTGAGGTGAGAAAATGGGGCGAGCCGACAAAGTTTGATTTTGAGCCAAAGGCACACTGGGATTTAGGCAAGGATTTGGATATACTTGACCCCGAGAGAGCTGCAAAGGTCACAGGGGCACGTTTTCACTTTTACAAGGGGCTTGGGGCAAGGCTGGAGAGAGCAATCTACTGCTTCTATCTTGATTTGCACTCGATAGAGCACGGATATACCGAGATGTTCCCACCGTTTATCGCCAATGGCGACTCCATGAGGGGGACAGGTCAACTGCCTAAATTTGAAGAGGATATGTTTAAACTAGAGGGGCTTGACTACTATCTTATCCCAACAGCGGAGGTTCCTGTTACCAACTATCACAGAGATGAAATTCTTGACGGCAAGGCATTGCCATATAAATATTGTGCATATTCTGCTTGCTTTAGAGCAGAGGCAGGCTCGGCAGGACGTGACACAAGGGGCTTAATTCGCCAGCACCAGTTTAACAAGGTGGAGCTTGTTAAGTTCACACGCCCAGAGCAGAGCTGGGAGGAGCTTGAAAAGCTGACAGGGGACGCAGAGCACGCTTTACAGCTATTGGGCTTGCCATACCGTGTTGTGGCTTTATCCGCAGGGGACATGGGCTTTTCCAGTGCCAAAACCTATGATATAGAGGTATGGCTGCCAAGCTATGGCAGATATGCAGAAATTTCCTCCTGCTCAAACTTCTGTGACTATCAAGCGAGAAGAATGCAGATTAGATATAAAAATGAGCAGACGGACAAGGCACAGCTTGTGCACACCCTAAACGGTTCAGGGCTTGCAATTGGCAGAACAAGTGCGGCGATTATAGAAAATTATCAGAACGCTGACGGCTCGATAACGGTGCCGGAGGTTTTGGTGCCATACATGCACGGTGTGACTAAAATTACAAAGTAAGAGCATATTAATAAAGGGAACAAGGCAAGGCACAAGGCAAGGCGCAAGGCAAAGCACAGCGCAAGGCAAAGAGCGCAAGGCAAGGCAGGTTAAAAGAATAGTTAAATGCCCCGGAAGGTTACTGCTTTTCCGGGGCATTTTTT
>JAVWUR010000066.1:0-11782 GCA_036667055.1 Oscillospiraceae bacterium | reverse complement strand
TTTCCCACTCTACCTTGTTCTGATTTGCAACCACCGCATCACGTATTATCTCCATGACGCTTTTAAGGTCATCGGGGTGGATATATTCGGTGGCGGAGATTATGTCCACATCTATGCCAATGTCACGCAGGCTGTAAAAGGCATCGTTCATGTAAATGACCGACAGCTGACCGCTTTTGTCATACTTTAAACGATAAATTCCACTTTTGCTGCCGGACAAAACGCTCTGAAGCTGAACCTTCATCATATCGTGCTCTTTTAGCAGCTTGTTTTCAGCGCTGAGCACCTCTCGCTCATACAAAGCTAAAACATTCTTGACTCTTTGCAGTACAATTTGCATTTGCAATGGCTTTAAAAGCACGTCAATAGCACCTAAAGACAGCGCTTTCAGCTCACTTTCCACATCGTCCATGGCGGTTACCACAATAACGGGAATGTGCTGTAGGGTGCTGTCCTGTTTTATCTGGCGCAGCAGCTCAAAGCCGTTTAATTTTGGCATAACAATGTCTGTTAAAACCAAGTCCACTTTGTTTCTCGCTAAAATGTCAAGGGCGGCTAAACCGTCCGTGGCTTGAAGAGTAAAGTAATCTTTTTTTAACGAGTGAATTATCATTTCTCGGGTTATATCGGAATCGTCCACAATCAAAATGGATTTATCTATCATAAGTTAGCCCTCTTACTCAAAAATATATATATCTATATAGTACATTAGATAAGCGCAAAAATCAACATAGGATATTGGAAAATTCCCCAGAATATTCTATAAATTAAGGAGAAATCAGGGCTTATCCCCCTCTAGCTTTAGTATATGAAAAAAATTCTTCCGATATTCAATAATTCCCTCACCCTTCATGCGGGATAGCTCTCGTGATAGAGCGCTGCGCTCCACCCCCAAAAAGTCTGCCAACTGGCGGCGGTCAAAGGAGATGGAAAACTCACAGCTTTTATTTTGCTCCCTTTCGCCGTTTAAAAACAAGAGCACTCTTTGGCGCACACCCTTTGCCATTAGAATTTCCAGATGTAGATTTTGGGCAAAATATTTAAGGGAGATGGTTTTTATCATGTTTTGCAGCACCTTGTGGGAGTAGGGGTGGGGGGAGTAGACAAGCCGTGTGTAGTTTATAAACACAACCCTGCACGGCTCTTGGGCGAGCACCGCCACGGGGCTTTCAAAGTTCATGCTGCCGCTTAAAATGTCGGCGAACACGCTGTCAGGTGTAAGCCTTGCCACCACCACCTCCTCCCCATTAAAACCGTTTTTTATGGCGAGGGCTGTGCCCTTTAAAACTATTCCAATGTCCTTTATCACATCCCCTTGGCGCACAATGGTTTCGCCTTTACAAAAGCTTTCCTCCCTTGTGGGCACAGAATTTAACATCCCCTCAATCTCCTTTGGGGGGACGCCTTCAAAAACAGAGGTTTTTCCCAGCTGTTCAAAATTTAACATAGCTCTCCTTTTGGTTGCCATAGCAACGTAATTTTTTACCATATTATACTATAATAGTTCTGCGATAACAATAGAAGGAGAGAGAAATTTATGAAAAATACAAAAACATTAAAAATTGTTCAAACGGGAATATTTTTGGCACTGCTTATAGTGTTCCAAGTCACCACCAAGTCCTTGGGGCAGATTGTCACAGGCAGCCTTGTAAACTTTACCCTTATAGCCTCGGTGCTGGCGGTGGGGATTTGGGGCGGTCTTGCGGTGGCGATAGTGTCGCCGGTGCTTGCCAGCCTGCTTGGCATAGGGCCTGCGTTTGTTCAGCTTGTACCCATGATAATGCTGGGAAATGCTGTGATAGTGATAGTGTATGCCCTTATCCTTAAAAAGGCGAGGAGCAACAATAAGGACAAGGATTTGCTGGTGTGGGTAATGGCAATTGTGGCAGGTGCCGTGGCAAAGTTTGGCACACTGTACCTTGGGATAGTAAAGCTTGTGATACCAACAATAACCTTTCCAAAACCGGCGATGGCAGCAAAGCTAGCCGCAACCTTTGGAGTGCCGCAGCTTATAACGGCGCTTATAGGCGGCGCATTGGCGATGCTGGTTATGCCAACGGTTATGAAAGCGGTAAATAAGAACAGGGAATAGGAATAGGGAATAGCAGCCCTGCCCCGAGAGTGGGGAGGTAAAATAGAGAATAGCGGTTTCGCCCCGAGGGGTGGGAACTTTTAGACGGAAAATTGCAAGGGGCGGCGCAAAACTTTACATGGTTTTGCGCCGCCCCTATTTTATTGTGTTTTTTGCTGACTATTTTGATATGCTTTTTGTGGTGCGTGTTGCCGTCCGTTGCCGTTAGTTGCCATCTCTTAAAATTCTATAGCGAAAACAGTTAGCTCAAAGGGTTATTCCACCGTCACGGATTTTGCTAGGTTTCGTGGCTTATCCACGTCAAGACCCTTGCTGCAAGAGGTGTAGTAGGCGATTAGCTGTCCACACACCACGCTTAACAATGGGGAGAGCAGCGGGTCGGTTTTGGGTATAGTCACAACCTTGTCACACACGCTGTCCATCAAGGTGTCACCCTTGGTTACAAGTGCGATAACATAGGCGCCCCTAGCCTTTACCTCCTCCACGTTGGACACCATTTTTTCCACTAAATTGGGTTGGGTGGCGATGGCGATAACCGGCGTACCCTCCTCAATAAGAGCGATAGCGCCATGCTTTAATTCACCGGCGGCAAAGCTTTCCGCATGGATATAGGATATCTCCTTTAACTTTAGCGCCGACTCTTGGGCGGTGTAATAATCCACCCCTCTGCCGATATAAAACAGGTTTTCCTTTGTCATTATATGCTGTGCAATGTCCTTAAATTCCTGCGTGTCCTCCAGCATCCTGTCCATTAGCTGAGAGGTTTGCTTTAGCTGATCCATCAACTCAAAATAATTTCTGTCGGTGATGGTGTTTTTTGCCAAGGCAAGGCGCAAAGCTATGAGGTAAAAAGCGGATAGCTGGGTGGTGTATGCCTTGGTGGAGGCGACTGCGACCTCCGGCCCTGCCCAGGTGTAGAAAACGTCATCCGCCTCTCGAGCGATGGAGGAGCCAACCACGTTAGTTATGGCAAAAATTCTAGCGCCCTTGCGCTTTGCCTCCCTTAGAGCCGCCAAGGTGTCTGCCGTCTCCCCCGATTGGCTGACAACAATTGCCAAGGTTTTGCTGTCAACAAAGGGGTTTTGGTACCTAAATTCCGAGGCAATATCGCAGATGACGGGGATTTTTGCCAGCTTTTCAATGGCGTATCTTCCCACGCAGCCGGCGTAATAGGCGGTGCCGCAGCCGATGATGTACACCTTGCTAAGCTCCTCAATATCCTCGTCTGTCAAGTTGATTTCGTCCAGTTGAACGTAGCCCTTGCCGTCAACACGGTTGTTCAAAGTGTCACGTATGCCTTGGGGCTGTTCATATATTTCCTTTAGCATAAAATGGGGGTATCCGCCCTTTGTTGCGGCGTCCAGTGACCAAGTTATGGTGGTTTTTTCCTTTTCAATCTTCTCATGGCGGCGGTTGTAAATTTCCACGGCATTAGGGGTAACTTTCGCTATCTCCCCATTTTCTAAAAATGCCACTTGGCGAGTGTATTCCAGCATGGCAGGCACGTCGCTCGCCACAAAATTTTCCCCCTCGCCGTAGCCCACAACCAAAGGAGACTCGTATCTTATGGCGATAAACTCATCGGGCTTGTCCTTGTGCAGTGCCAATATGGCGTAGGTGCCACGAATAGCCCCCTCCACCTTAAAGGCGGTTTTCAAAAGGTCGCCCTCGTAGTACAAATCAAAAAGATGGGCGATAACCTCCGTGTCCGTCTGGCTTTTAAACTCGTAGCCCTTTTGAGTTAGCATATCCTTTAATTCAATGTAATTTTCTATAATGCCATTGTGAATTATGGCGATGGAATGGTCTTTGTTAAAATGTGGGTGGGCGTTTTCGTCGCTTGGAACGCCATGAGTTGCCCAGCGAGTGTGGCCTATGCCGGTGTTGCCCCCGATAGGATGGGTGGCAAGATAATCGGACAGCACGGAAAGTCTGCCCTTAAACTTTGCGCTTTCAATGTGTCCACCGTCAATTATGGCGATACCGGCGGAGTCATACCCCCGATATTCCAATTTTTCCAGCCCGTTTATAATGACATTTTGGGCTGAGTTTTTCCCTGTGTACCCTACAATTCCGCACATAAATTTATCTCCTTTGTGTGTTGCGGCACAAGCCCCATAAAAATCGGGGGGGCTAACGCCGCTAATTTTTGGCAACGAGTAATAAAGAGGCTGTAAAATATTAAAGTCCCCAGGGTATAATATATGGAATTTTATATTTACCATAGCACCCAATAGGCAAGCCATGGTAGCATTTGTACAAAAAGCCCATGGTAGTATTGGCACAAAAACCCATGGCAGCCGTTTTGCGGTGCTGTCCTCAGTTGTTATTTTCACAAAAAGAAGTGCGTTGCGCTTGGTTCTGTTCACATATTGCTATGTGTCTTTTTACAAGCTCATAGGGCTGCACAACCCTCAAGGCATCCGCCGAATTTTCGATAACCTTAATCCTCGTCACCCACCAAAGCTCACGGTGGGTCTGGCGCTGTGTGTATTCCATTCTCTGTGTGGCAAAGCTGTTGCCTGCCTTGCAATAACCATGCTATTATACACTGATTTAAGGAAAAAATCAATGTGCTTTTTCTATTATTTATAAAATAAATCGCAAAATATCTAAAATTTCTCCTTCCAAATTGTAACATTTTTTCCTTTAATTTTATATACTAGAGAAAAGTAGGTGGTCTATATTGGAAGATTTTTTACGGGTAGATAATATAAAAATGCTATATGAAACCCCTGAGGCGGAAACCTTGGCGGTAGACGATGTGTCCTTCACAGTAAAAAAAGGGGAGTTTGTCAGCTTGGTGGGGCCGTCAGGCTGCGGCAAAAGCACCCTGCTCTCACTAATTGCTGGAACCAGTGACAGGGCACAGGGCAGCATAACCTTACAGGGCAAGGAGCTTTTGGGGGTACACACCAACATTGGATATATGCTGCAAAATGACAATCTTTTGCCCTGGCGCAGCATATATAAAAATGTTGTATTGGGGCTGGAGATACAGCACAAATTGACACAGGAAAATCTGGATTACGCAAATTCCCTATTGAAAAAATATGGTCTGTGGGATTTTAAGGACAGCTATCCCCCACGGCTTTCCGGCGGTATGCGCCAGCGTGTGGCACTCATTCGCACCTTGGCGCTAAAGCCGGAGCTGCTATTGTTGGACGAAGCTTTTTCGGCGCTTGACTATCAAACTCGAGTGAGGGTGAGCTGCGATGTGTACGATATTTTAAAAAGAGAGAACAAGACCCTTGTGATGGTCACCCACGATATACCCGAGGCGGTGGCAATGTCCGACAAGGTGATAATTCTTTCTCGCCGTCCGGCAAGGGTAAAAAGGGAGGTGGAGATAAGCTTTGCCGCCCCTGTGCGTGATCCGGTGACGGTGCGCAATGACCCGCTTTTTCAAAGCTATTTCAACATAATATGGAAGGAGATGAGCGACTGATGGGGGCTAAAAATTACACCCCACGCCAAAGGTATCTGGGTGGGATAAAGCGCCAAAAAGCTGCCGTTCTCTCCCTGCAACTGTGTGGGGTGGCGGCGTTTTTATTGCTGTGGGAGGGGCTTTGTCAGTGGGGTGTCATAGACGCTTTTATCTTTTCCTCCCCCTCAAGAATTGTAAAAATATTCTTCACCTTGGCACAGGCACAGCTGGCACAGCATATAATGATAACAGTGCTAGAGACGGTGATAGGCTTTTTATTGGGGCTGGGGCTAGGCTTTACAGTGGCGGTGCTGCTGTGGTTTTCCCCCTTTGCCACAAGGGTTGCTGCGCCCTTTTTGGTGGTGCTCAACAGCCTGCCTAAAATTGCCCTAGGCCCTGTAATAATCGTGTGGGCAGGGGCAGGAATGTGGGCGATAATTGTGATGGCAGTGGCAATTTCTCTAATAGTGACGGTTTTGGAGCTGTCCGGAGGGTTTGCGGCTACCGACCCAAATCTCCTCACCACGGTTAAAAGTTTCGGAGCAAGCAAAGCCCAAATTTTTGCAAAGCTGGTGCTGCCCTACAACATTCCCGTGCTATTTCAAAGCTTAAAGGTGAACATTGGACTGAGCCTTGTAGGGGTTATAGCCGGAGAATTTCTCGTCTCAAAGGCAGGGCTTGGGTATCTGATTGTCTATGCAGGGCAGGTGTTCCGAATGGATTTAGTCATGATGAGCGTGATAATTCTAGGGGTTATCTCCTTTATCATGTATAAGCTGTTGGGGGTGTGCCGAGCCCTAGTGGAAAAAAAGATAAACCATCTGGGGAATAACCAATAGGTAAAAAGGGTAAAAATGGAAGATACAGGGTTAAATTTATAGGCTAACCAATGAGCGAAAAACGTTAAAAATGGAAAGTAAATGGCAAAGGAAGGGCAAAGGACAGGAAAAGGAAGGGGCAAAATACACTGTTACATTTAGGAGGAAAGTATGAAGAAAGCGATTTGTCTTATCTTGAGCGGCTGCCTTTTGGGCGGTATGCTGTCAGGCTGTAAAAAGGCGGAAAACCTCGAGACAAAAAAAATTGTGGTCAGCGAGGTCACCCACTCCATATTCTATGCGGCGCAGTATGTCGCCATAAACAATGGCTACTTTAAAGACGAGGGCTTGGAGGTAGAGCTAGTCAACGCCGGCGGTGCGGATAAGGTGATGACTAGCGTGCTAACAGGGGCGGCAGACATCGGGCTTGCAGGGGCGGAAGCCTGTGTTTATGTATATCTTGGGGGGAAGGCAGACTACCCCAAGGTTTTCGCACAGCTCACAAAATGTGACGGTTCTTTTTTGGTGGGGAGAAAAGCGGTGGAAAGCTTTGAGTGGCAGTCTCTAAAGGGGTCGACCATTCTCCCCGGGCGCAAGGGAGGTATGCCCTACATGACGTTGTTATATGCCCTAAACCAAAACGGCTTGGAGGTAGGCAAGGACGTATTTTTCAACGATACCATCCAGTTTTCCGCCATGACAGGGGCGTTTATCAGCGGCGAGGGGGACTATGTAACGGTGTTTGAACCATCGGCAACCGACCTTGAAGCACAGGGCAAGGGGCATATTTTGGCGTCGGTGGGTAAGGCAGGGGGCGAAGTGCCCTACACGGCATATTTTGCCCCCCAAGGGTACGACAAGGACACTCTGCAACGGTTTACAAACGCCATCGCCAAGGGTCAGCAGTATGTGGAAAGCCACACGGCGGCAGAGATAGCCAAGGTGATACAGCCCTCCTTTGTCGAGACACAGGTAAAGGTTATCGAGACGGTGGTGCAGCGGTACAAGGATATCGGAGCGTACAGCCACAGCCCCGAAATGACAAAGGAAGCCTTTGATAGAATTATAGAAATAATTAAAAACGCCAAGGAGATTGACTCGTCGGCGCAGGTGGAGTATGAAAAGCTCATTGACAACAGTTACGCTGAAAAAGCGGCAGATAGGTAAAAATAGGACAGAGCAATAAAAGGGAGACAGATAGGATAGTCTGTCTCCCTTTGTTATGTTAGTTATTATCTGCCATAAAAACCGTCTCTTGGCGGTGGGGAAAATATATTTTTCACCCGTTTGTACCCACCATAAGCTTGTGCTTAATCCACCCAAAGCTTGGGGTCTGCCGCTGTCCCAAAAAGGGTTTACTCATGGTCTTGCGGCTAGTAGCCGAAAACGCCCTCTAGGCTCTCGTCCTTTGTCACCCACTCGCTGTCCACGTCTATCACTCTAAAATCCTCGGGGGTGTCACGGACGATAACCGTTTGTATTCCGGCGTTTATCACCAGTCTTTTGCACATACTGCAACAGCAGGCGTCCGTCACAAGCTCCCCTGTTTTGGCGTCTCTGCCGCAGAGGTACAAGGTTGCCCCTATCATTTTATCCCGTGGGGCGGAGATTATAGCGTTCGCCTCAGCGTGGACACTGCGGCACATCTCGTATCGCTCGCCACGGGGAATGTTGAATTTTTCCCGTATGCAAAAGCCCATATCACAGCAGTTTTCCCGCCCTCTTGGAGCGCCCACATAGCCTGTGGAGATGATTTCATCGTTGTTCACGATAATGGCACCGTAGTTTCGGCGCAAGCAGGTACCTCTTTTTAAAACCGTCTCGGCTATATCAAGGTAATAATTTATTTTGTTTTTTCTCATATTAATGTTCTCCGGTATTCTTATATTTTAAATTTATGTGGGCAAAGCTTTACAAAGTCAGCTCCCCTTATTTTAGTGGATATTCTTATTTTATCTGAAAATTGTAAAATAAGCAATGAAATTTGTGTAAAAGTATGCTACAATAATAAAACAAATCATTATTAAAGGAGATTTATTATGTCAATTAGCGTAAAAGATAGAGATGCACTGATAGATGCCGCTTGGCAGGCAAAGGAAAACGCCTATGCGCCCTACTCCCACTTCAAGGTTGGGGCGGCGGTTTTAGGGGTTGACGGCAACATTTATAAGGGCTGTAATATAGAGAACGTGTCCTATGGGCTTACCAACTGCGCCGAGAGAACCGCCATCTTTAAGATGGTGTCCGAGGGCTGCCAAAAATTTGTGGCAATCGCCATTGTCGCCACGGATGACCCAGGCCCTAGCGGCCCCTGCGGAGCGTGCAGACAGGTCATATGCGAGTTTTGCCAAGATGTAAATACCACGGAAATATTTTCAGCAGGCAAAAACGGAAAGGTTATCACAGAGACGGTTTTGGACTTGTGCCCAAGACCTTTCATGAACTTTAAATCCAATGAATAAAGAACTTACAAACATCTCCTACATTCGCAGCTTGTGCGATAGATACGGCTTCACCCTAGAAAAAAAATTCGGGCAAAACTTTATTGTAAATTCCGGCATCTGCCCCAAAATTGTGGAGAGCGCCGGCGTACACGAAGGGTGCGGTGTCATAGAAATCGGCCCCGGCATAGGGGTGCTCACAAAAGAGCTTGCCTATACCGCCAAAAAGGTGGTGGCAATTGAAATCGACACAAAGCTGCTGCCCCTTTTAGAGGAAACCTTGGCGGAATTTGACAACGTGAAGGTGATAAACGAGGACGTTTTAAAGGTGGATTTAAAGGCGCTTATCGCCCAAGAGTTTGGAGATATGCCTGTGTTAGTGTGCGCTAACTTACCATATTATATCACCAGCCCCATAGTTATGAAGCTTTTGGAGGACAAGCTACCTATCGAAAGTATCACGGTTATGGTGCAAAAGGAGGCAGCCCAGCGTATCTGTGCACGGGAAAAATCTCGGGACGCAGGGGCTATCAGCCTTGCTGTCAACTATTACGCCACCCCAACGGTGTGCTTTTCCGTGTCTCCCGGCTCTTTTTTTCCGCCCCCAAAGGTCACCTCCAGTGTCATTCGCTTGGAGGTGGACAAAACCCCAAAGGTGGTGCCAAAATCCGAGGCTAATATGTTCAAGCTGATACGAGGGTCATTCACACAGCGGAGAAAAACCTTTGTAAATAGTGTGAGCGGCACCTTGGGCGTGCCAAAGCAATCGGTGGAAAATGCCCTTATAGAGATAGGCGAGGGAGTGATGGTTCGCCCCGAGCAGCTATCCCTAGAGCAATTTTGCCGCCTGTCCGACCTGCTGTTGTAGGGGGTAAGGATGAAAAAGCAAACTGCAATTTTTTGCCTGTTTTTAGTGTCGCTTATCTGGGGCACAGGCTTTGTCGCCACCAAAATGGCACTGGATTTTGGGGTGACGGTAGGGATAACCAACGCTGTGCGAGGGCTGATTTTCTCGGCTATGGTGTTCCTGTTTTTTAGAAAATCGGTGGTGAGCATGAGCGCTCAGCAGCTTAAAATCGGCTTGCTTGCCGGAGTGTTCAATGTTCTGGGCTTTTTGCTGCAAACCATTGGGGCGCAGTACACCGCCCCCTCAAGCTCGGCATTTATCACCACCACCAACGTGGTTATCGTGCCCTTTTTAGGGTGGATTTTTCTGCGCCAGCGCCCAAAAATGAAAAACTTTATAGCCACTGGTCTGTGCCTTTTCGGTATGGCGATAATAACGGGGGTGCTCACCTCGGGGCTTACATTTAACGTGGGAGACTTGTACACCATCGCCTGCGCCTTTGCCTACGCCATGTCCTTGGTGCTGTTGGCAAAACGCCCCGAGGGCGGTCACTTTGCCGCCGGAGCTTTTTTGATGGGGCTTACTCATTTTTTAGGGGGGCTTATATATTTTGTCCTTGTGGAGGGGGCAGCGGTTCCGGATATCAACTGGAAAATCGCCATACTGCCTGTGATATATTTAGGGCTTGGCTCCTCCTTTGTGGCGCAGACCTTGCAAGTGGCGGCACAGCGATATGTGTCTGCCTCCACCGCCGCACTGATACTAATGCTAGAGGGCGTGTGGGGGTGCTTTTTCTCCATACTTTTTGGGTACGAAGGGTTTACCCTCAGCCTATTGGTGGGGGGAGCGCTTATAATAGCAAGCTTGGTTTTGAGCGAGGTAGATGGGAGCAAAATTCTAAGGAACAAGATTAGAAAAGAGCAAGATAAATAAAAAGACATCCGCCCACTGAAATTTTTAAAAAAATCAGTGGGCGGACGCTCTATATAATAACCAACTACTAGCAATTGTACTATAACATCTAAAAACTAGATGTTAGTTTTGCGCAGTTCAAAGTAGCTCTTTGGATGTGCGCATACAGGGCAAACCTCAGGAGCCTTTGGCCCGTAATGAATGTGACCGCAGTTTGCGCAGAACCATGCAACAGGCTCGTCTCTCTCGAAAACTTTGCCCTCTTCAATGTTGGCAAGCAGCTTGCGGTATCTCTCCTCGTGGTCTTTTTCAATCTTGCCTACCGACTCAAACAGGAAAGCGATTTTTGCAAAGCCCTCAGCTTTTGCTTCCTCTGCCATAACACGGTACATCTCGGTGTGCTCGTATTTTTCGCCCTCAGCCGCATCCTTTAGGTTCTCAATTGTGCTTGGAACGCCTTCGTTGTGCAGCAATTTGAACCAAATTTTTGCGTGCTCTTTTTCATTGTTGGCTGTCTCTAAAAATAGTTCGGAGATTTGGTGGTAGCCCTCTTTGTCTGCTTTGGAAGCATAGTAGGTGTACTTGTTTCTAGCTTGGCTCTCCCCTGCGAATGCTGCCATCAAATTTGCCTGTGTTTTTGAACCTTGTAATTCCATAATAAACCTCTTTCTTTTCTATCCGTATTATTTTTATTTCCGCCGTGGCGGGCTTACTGATTTTGCTTTTTGCAATCGGAACAGGAACCGGAGAAGAACACCTGATGCTCTGTCACCGATGCGCCGTTTGCAGTTTCGCACTGTGCGTTCAAATTTTCCATATAGGGCATGGCAACGTCCGTCACCCTGCCGCAGCTTGAACATCTGAAATGATAATGAGGCGTGGTTTTATAGTCAAAATGGTCAGCGCCATCAGCCACACGAACCCTGTACACACTGCCGGTTTCGCATAGATAGTTCAAGTTTCTATAAACCGTCGCCCTGCTGATTTCCGGATACTGCTTTGAGACAAAGGTGTAAACCTCGTCTGCTGTGGGGTGACTTTTCAGCTCTCTAACCGCTTCAAGGGTCAGGGACTTTTGAAATGTTTTCCTCGTCTGCATCTTAATTCTCCTATGTTCTTAATGATATTATATATCATTAAAAGGATATGTCAATAGTTTTTACCAACTTATCACAAACATTTTTTAAATATGGGTGCTTGCCCTGCTATTACTGTAGCTCGCCGCAAAGAATACAAAAAAAGTTC
>JAVWUR010000065.1:0-12370 GCA_036667055.1 Oscillospiraceae bacterium | reverse complement strand
AGTATCCCACGCCGCCGAAGTCCATATGCACGTTTTGATAATTGGGGTCGCCCTTATCATTGCCATTTTTGTCCAGATTACCGCCCGGATACGGATAGGTGGTTATCTCGGCAAACAGCACCAGCACGTTTTCAAAGCCCAGCTGCTCGTTGTTGTTTTCGTCCACCGTCTTGTGGCGAGCATGCAGTGTGCCGCTGTACTGGCTCATCATATACTTATTTACAGCCTGATCATAGTCAAAATATGTGCGATATGTTTCCGAATGAACCACCGTTACAGCACTGGCACGGTCGCCGTTCATAGGTCTTTTACCGCCGTTTTCATCGTAAGGGACAAACTGGAACAATGGGTCGGTATAGTCTTTGTTCATATCAAAGCCACGTTTATCTATTGCCGCCTGTATAAGCTCTGCATTTGTGTAGGCAGTATGCTCCACACTGTAACCTTGATTTATACGGTTTTTATCACGGTAGATAAAGTTTGTATCGTTGCCGTCAAGATTTAAGTTGCCATAGTTATTGTCATCTATGTAGGTCTGTGTTATTCCACTGCGGCCTATGTGAGCATACAAGGGCTGATATGGGAGAATTAAGCGAAAAAACTGGTCACGGGCACTTCTCACAGGGCCGATGTCATTGATTTTTTTATAGTCCTGAAACAGTGCCATAAAACGAGTTATTCCACCCTCTACCTTGCTCTCATACAGGATAGATGCGTCACTTAATCCACGCTGTGGCCGACAGGCAGAAATGTTGTTAACCATAACAGCAAGTGTCCTTTGCCCCTCGGGATAATCACTTGTTTTTTCAATGCCCGTAAATGGGTCAGGAAAATACAGTCTAGGGGTTGGGGTTGGTTCCGCCTCTGGCTCGCCCATTGTTGCGCCGCCGTTTTCTTTTTTGCCGCACGCCGTGAACATTGACAAGGCGAGCACCATTGCCAATGTAATTGCAATAACCTTTTTCATATACTCTCTCCAAATTTTTCTTATTTTGGTACTATATTCTATTGCTTTGCCACCGTTTCCGGTTAGCTTTGCAAAACAAAATATAAACACCGCTGTTTAATAGTGTACTCTTTTTATCTTACTTTGTAAAGAAAATAACAGCCCTATTGTGCCATTTTTACAAATTAAAATCTATGCCATTGAGCAGTCTGCGCCTGTGCCATCATCTTTTTAACTGCTCTTAATCTTGTGCCTCTTGGTTTTCCCCCTCCACCGGAATTTTTTCCGACGGAGTGTAGTCTCCTGCCTCGTCCAGCACTCTATCATTTATTTTAAAGGTGCCAAAATAATCAAGGTCTACAAATGCCACATAGCTTTTACCCGTGTTTACCTCAATGGCTTTTTCATTGCCCTGAGCATCGGTAATTTTAAGCCAGTCGGTGGGTGCGCCCTTCTGCCATCTCACCTTTTCATACTTTCCATTGGTAAAATAATAGCCTATTCCTCCAAAGTCCATATCCACCTTGGACAATACGCTTTTTCCGCTTGCCATGTTTTTGTCCGGATATCTTTCTATCTGCGTCCACAGCACAAAAACATTGTCAAATTCTACAGGTTTTTCCCCATAATTTGTATCTATTAACGGTTTTTTGTAGTCTTGGGGAATGTACTGATGTTCCTTTGTGTAGGTTTTCGTCTCGGGATGATAGGTAAAAAATGTGTCATACAGGGGCGAAAAGCGCCAATACATGGCGTTCACATCCTCGCTGTCGGGAACTCTGTCGGGCATATCATATTTAACCCAGTTGAATATGTTTCGGTCTTTATTTTCATCGGACATATTGAACTTTTGAACTGCTTGAGTGATATTTTTGCCGTTGGTAAAGGAGCAATGCTCCTTGGAGCGAGTTTTAGCTCTCTCCTCATCCAGCCATGTGATAGGCTTGGAATAGCCATCAATATCTCTGTCCTGCCAGCCGTATAAATTAAGCATATCCTTGGCATAGGAGCTGCCGCCAACGTGGACATAGAGCGACTGAGTAGGTATCATAAGCTGTACGAATTGGTCACGTGCACTGCGCACAGGCCCCACCGTGGGCATATTTTGGTAGTCAGAATATAGCGCCATATACCGAGTTATACCGCCCTCCGTCTCCATTTCATACACTATGTCAGCATCGGACAAGCCCGCTTGCGGCCACGCATTTTCCCGCCCATTACTCATGATATTGTTTACCATCACCGCCACCGAACTTTTTTCCTTAGGGTAATCAGAAGATTTTTCCAGCCCTGTAAGTGGATTTTGAAGGTATACCTTGGGAGCTTGAGTGGGTGTGGGGGGGCTAGTGGGCTGTCCTTCGCTATCCCCCTTGCCTGCGCACGCTGTAAATGCCAAGAGCAGCAGTGCTATCGCCAATATTTGTGCTGTGATTTTTTTCATATGATTTCTCCAAACTTTTGTCATTTATCTCCAGATTTTATCTTGCTTTAAAACCGCCGCCAAAGCTTTGTATTTATATGAAATTTATTCATAAAATACTCAATATAGCTAATATTATACCTATAGGATATAAGCTTTTATACCTTATATCCTATATAAAATATTACCAAAGTGTAAAGTTTTGGTGCATTAGAATTAATTTTACCTTTTAATGGTAACATTTTTTATCCCGACTATATTTTAGCATAAATGCCAGCATCAAGCAACCCAACTGTGCTTTTATTAACAATTCTTAACCTTTCATTGGGCTGCGCATTTTACCCTTTATTTTTCCCCGGCTGTATGTTATAATAACCTCACGTCGATGGTGTGGCGGCGGCTCTGCCGCTTTCCCTAATCTGCGATTAGTGAATTTGTGGTATAATAACCTCACAGTTATAGCCGAGCGGATATACTTTAAAACCTAACCTAAAACTACAAGGAGACTATTTTTATGCAGGAAATTTTTGGTAAATATATATATGTATTTCTAGTGTCAATGCTTCCCATCGTTGAGCTTAGAGGTGCTGTGCCCATTGGAGTTGGGAGCGGTCTGCCCTTTTGGACAACATATTTTGTGTCAGTATTAGGAAATATGTTGCCTGTGCCCTTTATCCTGTTGCTTGTCAAGCCTGTACTTTTGTTTCTTCAAAAGCTTAAATTGACAAGTAAGCTCGCCACCTTCTTTTTGGAAAAGGGACACAAGGCAGGAACAAAATTCGGAGATGCCAAATATTGGGCGCTTTTTGTATTTGTCGCCATCCCTATGCCGGGAACAGGGGCTTGGACTGGGTCTCTCGCCGCCTCTTTATTGGATTTAGACCGCACTAAAAGCCTTATTGCCGTGCTGTTCGGGGTTATGACTGCCGGTGTAATCATGGGAATTGTCTCCTTTGGTGTGCTGGGCGCTATAAATATTTTCGCCTAGATATTGATGCAGTATTTTGCCATAAAAATACAAGCTTGTTTACTTTTTTTTCTTTCAAGAGTATAATATATGAAATATGTTATTTATTTTAGTTTCGCCCTTTTTAGGTTGCTTAAAACATCGACTTTAGTCTATGCTGAATATTAAATGTGCATATGTAAATATTGGAATGAGGTGTTCATTATTAAAAAAATTATAAGTCTTATCCTTGCTGCGGCCCTCTGTCTTTCCCTTTCCGGCTGCAAAAAAGGTGAAAATACCGACCCTGTTGCTCCGGGCACTAGCCCTAAACAGGACAAGCCGGTTGTCATTGAACAACGTGATTACAACTATCTAACGGGGAAAGCCTTTACCGATGGTCAAGACAAAACCGCACGGCCTATTGCCGTCATGATTAACAACGCAAAGCTTGCCCTGCCTCAATCGGGGCTTGAAAGTGCCGATTTAATCTATGAAATGGTTACCGAGGGCGGCATAACACGGCTTATGGCGCTGTATTCCGATATTAATACCATGGGGGTGGTGGGGCCTGTTCGCAGCGCTCGTGACCAGTTTGTGCAGTTTCTTTTGCCCCTAAATGCAGTTTATGTACACATTGGTACCAGTATCTACGCCAAAGAAATGTTGAATTTTTATTCCTATCAAGATATTGATGGGCTGTACCTTGGCACAACCAGCTTTGATTTTGACAAGGAGCGCAACAAAGATCGTGGCAGCGAGCACTGTTGGTACACAAAGCCCAACCTTATCGCTGACGGCGTGGCGGCAGCCGGCATAAATATGACGGGCAATCTCTACCCAGCCTTTAATTTTGCCGACTATTCCAAGGAGCCTGTGGTGCTGGAAAATGGCAAGGATGCTGTGGAAATTTACTTTAGATTTTCCGACTATGCCGATGCCAGCTTAACCTACAACCAAGCGGACAACCGCTACTACAAAACCTCTCTTGGTGTACCTCAAATGGATCAGCAAACCGGAACTCAAGTTTCCTTTGATAACTTTATTTTGCTCGCAACCGACATAACCTTAAAACCCGATGGGCTTTGCACCGAGTTTGACCTGTCCCAAGGCAATGGATATTACTTTTACGGCGGCAAGCAAATCCCCATCAAGTGGCTAAAGGGCGCACCGGAAAGCCCCTTGCAGCTTTTTGATGCCAAGGGTAACCCTATTCAGGTTAACGTGGGCAAAACCTACGTTGCAATTTTAGGTAACGATATGCTTGAAACCATGAAAGTTTCCGCAGTTCCAACCCCACCAGCGGAAGCACCGGCGGAAGCACCGGCGGAAGCACCGGCAGAAGCACCGGCGGCGTAAGCGGTTACCTTATTTAAGAAAAACGAAAAAAGCACTCTCCTTGGGCTGTTATTTTGCCCTTTGAGAGTGCTTTAATTATATTTATTTTGCTTGGCTTTACAATGAATTGATTTATGTCAATGGGTGGGGCACGTCCCCTGTGTGCCTAAAGAGATTTTATCACTGGTCAGCGGTTGACTTTTTATTTTCCTTGCTGAATTTTCCGTGGGCTCGGTCATTTTCCAACGTTCCCCTGTGTACAAATTGCAGTACCGCCGTCCTGCCATTCCAGTCTATATACTTGCCCTTCATAACAAAATGTTCCCCTGTGTCCTTTGTCTCCACTTCCTTTTCGCAGGAGCTTCCCACACTTATATGCTCAAAATTACAATGCTCACAGGGTTTTTTAACATTCCACATCGCCTCATAGCATTTTGTCCCTATATTGCTGTCCTTGCCATTTATGCACAGCGCCTTTGCCGCCTCGTTCATGTACAATAAATCATAGTTTTTGCAGTCGCACACAAATACACCGTCGGTAATTTCGTCTAGCAGCCATTCGGTGCTTACGCTCATGCTGTATTCGGGAACCACCGTATCATCGCTGAACAGGTGAAATTGATTTTTCCCCATGCGCTTGGCATACATAAGCGCCCTGTCGGAATTTTGATAGAGTGTTCGAAAATCGCAGCCGTCAACAGGTGCGATGCACACCCCTACAGAGCAGCCAGTTTTTACGGTAATTTCACCGTTAGTAAACTCCATGGAAAGACTTCGGCACAAGTCTCCAAGCCGTATTTTTAATTCCGACATACTCACAAATCCCGGCATAAACACTACAAATTCATCACCGCCAAAACGTGATACCATGTCCGAGTGGCGAAAGCTCTCCCTTAATTTTTGTGCCACCCTTTGCAGAGCAGCGTCCCCCTCTGCGTGTCCCAAAACATCGTTTACCTTTTTGAAGTTATCAATGTCCAACATTATAAATACAGCGGGTGCAAAGTTCTCTTTTTCCAGATAGGCGCCCACCTTTTCCTGTATCTTCAGCCGATTATAAAGCCCCGTCAGCTGGTCTATCTCCGCTCGCTCCTTTAGGCTTTCCGAGGTCTTGTGCTCCTGCGTTGTGTCCACAATAATGCAGTGGTAGGTTTGAGTTTGCGCCAATTGCTGAATTCTAACACCGGTCAAATGAACCCATACCAGTGCCCCGCCCTTGCGTTTTACCCTGACTACAATATCTGCATTACGGTTTCCCTCGCTAGCTCCGTAAATTTCGTCAATAAACTTGCACTTGTCCTCTTCAAACACAAAGTTCATGCCATATTCGTTGCCCTTAACCTCTCGATACTCCATGTAGGAATACCCCAAAATATCGCAAAAGCCTTGGTTGTAGTAAATTATCTCAATATTACCATCCATGTACAGCCGATAGGTTATTATTCCCCCTGGTATAGTATTGATAATTCTCTGCATTTCATAGACGGTATTTTTAAGCTCTCGTTCCCGTTCAAACCGCTTTAAATTCACATCCGCCATAACATTGCTCACACGGCGCAAAGCCACATCGGGGCTGTAAGGCTTGCCAATAAAATCTGCCGCACCTAAGGACAGCGCCCTAGCCTCGCTCCCCTCCCCTGCTTGGGAGGTGATTATCACCGGAATATCCTTTAACAATACGTTACTTTTCATCTCTGTAAGGGTCTGAAATCCATCGGTTACCGGCATGAGTAAATCTAGCAGAACAATGCCCACCTCTGTTTGGTGGCTCAAAAGATAGGTCATCGCCGCCTGACCGTTTTCCGCCTCTATCACGTTATATTTTCCTTTGAAAATCTCCACTAGGATAGCACGGTTAGTCTCCATGTCGTCCACTACCAGCATGGTGACCTTTCCTTCTTCGGTGTCCTCTCCATTTTGCTCCGGCAAGGCTTCTTCTCGGACTGCGGTGATATATTTGCCTGCATTTCTGCTTTTTTCCTTAAGAAATTTTTCAATCAGCGCCTCATACTCTGCCTTGGGCATGGGTCTTGCATAGTAATACCCTTGAGCATAGCTACAGTCCATATGCCGCAGCATTGTCACCTGCTCATAGGTTTCCACACCCTCGGCAACCACCTCTAAATTCATCCATTTAGCAAGGCTGATTATAAAGCTGATTATATTTCCTTCGTTTGCCGTCGCCTTATTTTTTAAAAATCGCATATCCAATTTAAGCATATCAATGGGTAGCTCGCTAAGCATATTAAGGGAGGAATACCCTGTGCCAAAATCGTCCATCTCGATGACAAAGCCCACACTTTTCAGTGTGCTGACAACATCTATAAGCTGTTTTGGATTTTCCGTGTAGGCGCTTTCTGTAATTTCAAGGTGAAGACATTTTGGCTGTAGGTCATATTTCTTCACAAGGTCTATTAAAATATTGGTGAGCATTGGATTGTAAATATCTATCCTCGACACGTTTACCGATACATATTTTGGGTCAAGCCCCCTCGCCTTTAAGCCGCTGATAGTTTTACAGGTTTCCTCCCACACGTACATATCAAGGTCGGTTATAAATCCATTTTTTTCAAACAGCGGAATAAAATCCGCTGGGGACATAAATCCCTTTTCCGGATGGTTCCAGCGCACAAGTGCCTCTGCCCCCGAAATCTCCTCGCTGCAAAGCTCATATTTGGGCTGGTAATATACTACAAATTGCCCCTCCTCAAGAGCCGTTTTCATGTTGTTTGTTATCATCTGCTCCGCCAACATACGCTCTCGGAAGGATTGGTCATAGTAGGCATATCTAACATCATACATTCCCTTTATGCTCTCGGTGGCGAGCTTTGCTCTGTCACACATAACATTTAAAGGTATGTCATTATCGTCAATTTGATAGATGCCAAACTTTAATACTATATTTATTTTTAATGGATAATCATTTATTGCTTTGACCACGTTGTCAAACATATCCACTGAATAGCTTTTTTTATGCGCCATCAGTGCGACAAAGGTGTCGGGGCCTATTCTGCCCACCATCCCTTCATTGTTAGCCCAAAGCTGGACAGATGTTGCCAAATGGCGCAGCAGCTTGTCCCCCTCCTCTATTCCGAAAAGGTCGTTTATAAGCTTGAAACGCTCGATGTCAACGCACACTATATCAAAGCTGTTTTCCGGCGATGCGAGTATTATTTCCTCTGCCTTTTTGTAGAAAAATTCTTTACTGTAAACCCCCGTCAAGCTGTCGTGCTCAACGGTGTTTATAAAGCTTGCCGTCTCCCGCAGTTTGATGGTGTTGGCAAGTCGGTGCTTTATTATAGATGGCTTGTAGGGTTTCGTCAAAAAGTCATACGCCCCCATGGAAAGCGCCTTGACCTCTGCTTCCTCCCCATCACTTTGGGTTGTGACGATAACCGGTATGGGTTGCAGCTTGGCATCACCCTGCTGTTTTTCAAGAAAAGTGTAGCCGTCCATAATCGGCATAGCAATATCAAGCACTATAGCAGATATCTCCACACCGCCTGTTTTTAGCAGCGCAAGCGCCTGCTCCCCATTTTCTGCCTGCAAAATATTGTAATCACCCGACAATATTTTACACAGAATTTGCCTGTTCACAAAGTTGTCGTCTACAACCAATATGTTCCTACGATTAGACATAATGCCTCCGAACTTGTTTTAGTATTAGTGTATTGTAATAGTTGTCACCAGGTTCTTATCTTTAAATTTATCTGCAAATACTATTTATAATTATTTTTATAATACCACTTTTTACCATATATTTCAACTATAACAGTCAAAATATATGCAACTTTATCATTTTTTTCATAGGCGAGGCTATAATGTATTTATTGTACCTTATAATAGTTTTTTTCTATGGTAGTTGCATTATCTGCCGGTTGGTGTTATCATCAAATAAATACATATAGGAGGTTTACTTTTATGACTTTTCCCGAAAAATGCAATTGCACCAATGAAAAGTGCCCACGCCATGGCAAATGTGATGAATGTGTAGAGTTTCACAAGGCGTCAAAGGAAAAACCACTGCCATTTTGCCAGCGTGAAGAAAACAAATGTGCCGCTGTAAAGTAGGTTGGCAACCCAATAAAATTCCCTGAAAGAGCTTTTACTTTCGGGGAATTTTATTTTTCTCCGCTGCATATAGCTGTCAATTATCTAAAATTTCAAGCTGCATAGCCTCCCTAGCATTTACCCATGGCACGTTGTACCCTGCCCCTTTAGCGCAAAACACGCTGTCGGCGGTGTTGGTTTTATCCCCTTGAGGGTCATACCCAATATCGGCTATTACCTCCTCGGAATTATGGCAGCTTCTGTACCCTCCGAACTCTAAAAATAGCTGCCCCTCACCTTTGGTCAAGGCGATAAAATCCCTTACATACCCCATCATGGTCGCCACCGGTGCGCTTCCGCATATAGTTGTATTTTCGCCGTTAACCATTGGTGGCTCAAAGCTTCCCCACAGCCGCTCAATGTCGGAAATCATCCGACCGGTGTAGGACATATTTGCGGTCATGGTAAAGTTGTAAAACGGCTCTAGCAGCTCACTAGACCCCGTTATCAATGCGTACCGTATTGCTCGGTAGGTGCTCTGCCTAAAGTCTCCACCATCTGTATGCTTTATGTGTGCTCTGCCATTTTTCAAAGTTATATGTAAATCGGTCACAGGCGAGCCTGTCAGCACCCCCAAATGCTGCTTTTCAAACACATGAGTTTTCACGGCGTTCTGCCAGTTTTGCCCTAAAATATCCAAGGATAAATCGCTACTGTAGGTGATGCCGCTGCCCCTTTGTGTGGGAGTTAATAGCAGATGCACCTCGGCATAATGGCGCAGCGGCTCAAAATGTCCACAGCCATAGGATGGCGCTGTCAATGTTTCCTTGTATAATATTTTACAATCGGAAAAGGATATGGGAGCGCCAAACCTCTGGGAAAATATTTTTTCCAACACCTCCAGTTGAATTTTTCCTGCCACATCAACCGATATTGTCTTTACCTCCTCGTTCCATTTCACCCCTAAAAGGGGCTCCTCGCTCTCTATTTCCCGCAGATATTCCAGCGCCACTTGAGGTGGCAAATCTCCTATATTCACATCTGCTTTCATGAGAGGCACTAGGCTTGGGACAAGGGGTTTTTCCTCCCCTACAACATCGCCCGGCATAAGTTGGGACAGCCCTGTAACCCCAACGATGTCCCCTGTATATGCCGCCGGTATAACTGTGCTTTTCTCCCCGTTATACCGACGTATTTCATTCACCTTTTCCTCCATGCCCCCAACGTCAAGGGTGTCCTTGGCGTGCAAAGTTCCGCCTGTTATTTTAAGATAGGTGACCCGATTTTTTTGCTTGTCATGCCCCACCTTGTACACTCTTGCCGCCAATGGATGAGAATTTTTACTTTCTCCTTGGTCGGTGACTAGCTGCGCCATGCCCTCCATAAGCTCCCTCACCCCTGTGCCGGAAAGTGCCGAGCCGCAGAACACCGCCAACAGCTTTTGCCCCGCTATAAGCTCACCTGCCGCCTTTATCCAGCGGCTTTTTTCATATCCCTTTTCAAGAAAAAATTCAAGTAGCTCATCGTCCAGCCCACATATTTCCTCCTGCAAGTCTTGACTGAAATTTCCATTGGAAAAGCCATGGGAAAAATCTATGGCGCTCACACCCCATTTTGCTTTAACTTGGTCTATAACCCCATGGACGTCAGCTCCGGGACGGTCGGTTTTATTTATAAAGATAAAGGTGGGAATTTCCATCCGTTTGAGTATCTGCCAAATGGTGTTTGTATGGCTCTGTACCCCTTCCACCCCGCTTATCACCAGCACTGCACAGTCCAGCGCAAAGGCTGCCCGCTCCATCTCCCCTGCAAAGTCTACGTGACCCGGCGTGTCTAAAAGATTAAAGTTTTTTTCGCCGTATTGGAAGCTTGCTTGGTCGGCAAAGACCGTTATACCCCGCTGGCGCTCCACCTCATTATGGTCTAGCAGTGTGTTTTTGCCGTCCACTCTCCCCGCCGCTCTCAGCACTCCCGCAGTATATAAAATTTGTTCCGACAAGGTTGTTTTGCCATGGTCAACGTGGGCAAGAATACCTAGTGTAATGCTCATCAATGCACCTCTGTTAAAATCGTTTTAATGTGTGTTTGTATGTTAATCATTATTATAGTATACAACCTTAATGGAGCTGTGAAAAGTCTTAATTTACAAAGGAGTGTGCTTGTGTGAAAATTTTCCGAGAAAAAGCTTTTTATAAATTTTTAATTCCATCCTCTGTGGGCGCTTTTTTATTTATAATTCCCTTGTGGTATGGGGGAAATGCCACCCTACCTATCGCCTTTGCGGCAAGCTTTCTTTTGGGCATTTTAAAGGGTGCCGCTCCTCATATAATCTACTCGCTAATCGCCTTTAGCTGTCTTGCCACATCCATCAACAAACTGTATAAACCATCATATATTCAACAGAATGTGTTTTTGATTTCCTTATTTAATGTCACCGGATTTTGGTTTTTTGTGCGCATAGTCGGGTTTATTTTCGCCACCATGACCTACTTTAAAATTGGCGCTTTTGCCATCATTTCCCCTACAACCGGAGGGCTTGTCCTTGGGGATTTACTGCCGATTTTGATATGTGTATTCTTTCTTTCCGGTCTATTTCTGCCACTGCTTTTAAATTATGGCCTTTTGGATTTTGCCGGAGTTCTGCTTGTAAAATTTATGCGCCCCATCTTTAATCTCCCTGGCGCTAGCGCTCTTGACTGTCTGGCAAGCTGGCTGGGTGACGGCTCCATCGGGGTGCTTATGACCAGTAGGCAGTACGAGCAAGGGTATTATTCAAGGCGTGAAGCGGCGGTAATAGCCACAAATTTTTCCGCAGTGAGCGTGACCTTTAGCCTTGTGGTGGTAAGTCAAGTGGGGCTGTCCCATATGTTCCTCCCCTTTTATTTTACCGTTGCCGCCGCCGGATTGTTCGCCTCCATTGTAGTGCCAAAGCTGCCGCCGCTGTCAAAAATCCCCGACATATATCACAAGGAAATACCCCACACAGAGGATGTTCCTCTTGGCATTTCACCAATTAAATATGGGCTTTCTCGAGGGATGGAAAGAGCAAAAAACGCCCCGGGGGTGACAGGCTTTTTAAGGGATGGGGCGGAAAATGTGCTGAATATGTATTTGAGCGTTGTGCCTGTGATAATGACCTTTGGCACTTTGGCGTTAGCCCTCGCCCATTACACCCCCATTTTTAAGATATTAGGGCTGCCTTTCCTGCCACTCTATCGGCTTTTACAGATACCGGAAGCCGCCGCCGCATCGGAAACCGTCATGGTCGGATTTGCCGATATGTTTTTGCCATCGGTACTGGCAACAGGAATAAAATCGGAGCTAACGCGATTTGTGGTTGCCGCCACCAGTGTGACGCAGTTAATATATATGTCGGAAATAGGCAGCATAATCCTTGGCAGCCCCTTGCCATTGCCACTGTCAAAGCTGTTTATTATTTTTATAGAGCGGACCCTAGTAACCCTGCCAATAATTGCAGCGGCGGCGCATTTTATCTTTTAAAAATATGCTTTGCCCCTTGTAAAGAGAGGAATTTTTGTGGTATAATAACCCCATGGGTGGCGTGTAAGCCACTACGGCACTGTGAACAGTGCCTAGAAAAGCTGGCGCTTTTCTCCATGAGAACATTTGAGCTTCGCTATACTCCCCCCCTGGCGCTGGCGTGGACGCC
>JAVWUR010000064.1:0-12549 GCA_036667055.1 Oscillospiraceae bacterium | reverse complement strand
AATGGACACAAAATCCTTTGCAATAAGGGCATACGCCTCTTTGATAAGCTCATCATTAACACCGGAAAAAATCTCCATGGTGTTGCCTTTTTTGGCAAGTAGATAGCCCAAGGTGGCAGCTAGGGGAATTCCTGCCTCGCTTGTGTTGGGTAATTTTACGCAGTAGGCATTTTTAAAGATGTTGGAGCTGACCTTTAGCTTTAGCTTTGTGGCAGGCTTTGTAAGGTAGCTGCAAGTGTTCGAGACGGCAAGCCCGATAGCCACTGGCTCGGTGCACCCCATGCTCGGCTTCATTTCTCCACGGATAACTTCCAATATTTTTTGACTGTTCATAGACTAATCTCCTTAAAATGGTGATGGTTTAAGCTTTTAAAAAGCATAGATTGTATAGGTAATAACTTCTTATATTATATATAGCAAAAACCGTGCCAACCATAAAAACCACACTTTGTTGGGGTAAAGACGGAAAGAAATTCGCATTTGTGAGAAATAGTCGGGAGAAACATTGAAGATAATGGGATAAAACCTTGAATTATAGGCACTCTTGGGAGAGTTATTGAAAAAGAGATTTTATTCTCATTTTTGACACACCAAACAAGGGCCGCTATGGGGGAAAACAAAAACACCGCCCCAAAAAGGACGGTGCTTTAAATTGAACCTTGCGTGTGATTTTAACCGGTCTTGCCTCTTGCCCTTGCCTCTTGCCGAAAGGGAAAATTAGCTTGTCCTCTGGCTGTGCCGGTATAAATTGTGCTGTTAGCCGCCGATAAACATATTGGATAAATCCATAGGGTCAACGATTTTGCCATCCTTATAAACACGCATATTGCCCGAGGCAATCTCGTCGATAAGCAAAACTTCCTCGTTGTTAAAGCCAAACTCAAACTTGATGTCATACAAATCAAGACCCTTTGTGGCTAGAGTTTCCGCTACAATTCCGGTTATTTTTTGTGTGAGAGCAACGGTGTCGTCAAATTGCTTTGGGGTCATAACCTTTAGCGCAACAAGCCCTTCTTTAGTAACAAGAGGGTCGCCTAAATCATCATTTTTAAAGGTCATCTCCACATATGCGTCCAGTGGGTCACCAAGAGCTATATAGTCGCTGTAGCGTTTAAAAAAGCTGCCTACCGCTCTCAAACGGCAGATAACCTCAAGGCCTTTGCCAAAGGTTGTGGCAGGGAGAACCTCCATGGTGCCATTGGCGGTGTCGGCGCTGACAAAATGGGTTTTAACGCCCTTTTCATTGAGTATTTTGAAGAAAATTTCCGACATCTTCAAATTCTGTTTGCCGATGCCATCAATGGAAAGCCCTACGGTGTTTGCCCCTGGGTCGAAAACTCCGTCTGCTCCGGTCACATCGTCTTTAAACTGCAAAAGGTAGTTGCCATTGTCCAATGCGTAAACGTCCTTGGTTTTGCCGGTATAAACTTTTTTCATAAATAGCCTCCATAATGTTGTTAATAGGTTGTAGCTGAATACCTTCTCAAACACAGGCATCATTTTTTATAAAAATATAAACTTTGCCCATTGCGTAGATGATTACGGTCATCACATAGAAAATCCTGCACCTATTTGCAGACTTAAATGGGAAATATTCAGTTGTTACAGATAAACTATAGCACAGTTATCCCCACTGTGCAATTGATATTTTTGCCTTAAATAAACTTTTGTAGCCTTTTACAAATAACAGCCGCCGCCGTCAATAATTTTTTATTTTTACAGCGTTTGTCTAACGCCAAGCTATCCGTTTTAGGTTTTTAAAAAAGACAGAAGGGTTGTGCTTTTTCCCTCACGCCAAAGCTATCCGTTTTAGGTTTTTAAAAAAGACAGAATGGTTGTGCCTTTCCCCTCACGCCCAAGCTATCCGTTTTCCGGCTTTACAATCTTCCACTCTATGGGGGCAAGCCCCTTTTGCTCCAGAAATTCATTTGTCTTTTTAAAGTGTTCGCAGCCGAAAAAGCCGTTGTACGCCGACAGAGGGCTAGGGTGCGCCGCTGTCAAAATAAGGTGCAGAGGATTTGTCAAAAGCGCTTGCTTTGCCTTGGCATTGTTCCCCCACAGCAAAAATACACAGGGCTGTGGCTTTTCATTTAAAGCGCATATCACGCTGTCGGTAAAGGTCTGCCACCCCAGGGCTTTGTGGCTGTTAGGCTGACTTTGCCGCACGGTGAGCACCGTGTTTAACAAGAGAACCCCTTGCTTTGCCCAAGGGTCAAGACAGCCGTAATCTCGTGGCTGAACAATGCCGTACTCCGCCTCCTGCTCCTTGTAAATGTTCACAAGTGAGGGGGGCGGGGGCACACCCCTTTGCACGGAAAAACTCATTCCATGTGCCTGCCCCGGATTGTGATAGGGGTCTTGCCCCAAAATAACCACCTTGGTATCGTGGCACGAGGTGGCCTTTAAAGCGTTAAAAATGTCATACATATTGGGGTATACCGTGTAATTTTGGTACTCCTCCTTAAGCGCCTGTCTAAGCGCCATGTAATAGGGCTTTGAAAATTCCGCCTTTAAAAGCTCGTCCCAATCGTTGCCTATAGCTACCATACCGTCACCTCACATTCTGTTCCTTGTATACCACTATCTTGTCCTTGCCCTCTGCCTTTGCTTGGTACATGGCACGGTCTGCCCTCTCGCACATATTGGAAAAGCTGCACCTTGGCTCTACAACACATAGCCCAATACTGGCGGAAATATTAAATTGTACCCCTAGCCCAAGGCAGATATTTTTAATGGCATAGGACACCTGCTGCGCCTTGTCCACAACCGTTTCCAAGTCGCTGACGTTTTTAATCAGCACGCAAAACTCGTCCCCACCAAGGCGTCCCACAATGTCATCTACTCTAAAGGTACAGCTTAGACAGTGGCCTATTTCATGGATTAGCTGATCCCCCACAAGGTGCCCCCTAGTGTCATTCACCGATTTAAAATTGTCCACATCCAGCATTAAAAATGCACTTTGCGCCGTGGCAGTGGACAGAAAATCCTGTGCCATGCTCTGGGTGGTGGCTCGGTTGTAAAGCCCGCTAACCTCGTCATACTGCGCTTTTTTCACCAGCTCATCATGTGCTCTTTTCTCCGAATCCACCACCTTGAAATACACCAAGGATTGTAAATTGTCGCTGTCATTCTTTTGCAAAATATAGGTGGAACATTCCACCCAAACCCACCGCCCACTGCGATCCTTTATGCGATAGCGTGTGCGGACAAGGTGCTCACCACCCTTAAAAGCCGTGCGCAAAGCGTCGCTACCCAGCAATCGCTGTACCGCCGCAACATCGTCGGGGTGAATGGTGCCAAACTGACTGTTGGCGCTGACATAGCTTTTATAGGGGAGAAATTCCTCCTCATACAGCTTTGTCTTGTGGACTAAATTTGCCTGTGCCGTCTCAAAATCATACTCGAAAGCAAAAAGACTCTCCGCCACCAAAGCGCTGAGATAGCCCTGCTCTCGGCTTAACTTTTCCATGATGTCCTTTTCATTTTGAATGTCATTAAAGGTGCCCACCACACGATAGATTTTACCAACATCGTCGCTCACCCCTGCAAATTCCACTCGGTGCCAGGTAAAGCCTGCCCCCTTAAAGTTTGCTCGGCACTCAAAGCTTGGCACCATAAGCCCTTGCGCCCCTAAGAGCAGAGCGTCCTTATACTGTCCCTTGAACTCATCCTCAAGGATGGCGCTTTTGGGGATATAGCTTAGATAATCGGTTATCTTATAGTCAGAAAAGTTGCCGTCCGGCATACGCACCGTGTACATAAATATATCCTTTTCCACATCGTAATCAAAGATAATATCGTTGTTGCTGCGGTTTATAAGACGGTAAAACTCCTCTTGGTAACGGATTTGCTGCTGTTTTTTTATCTTTTCGTCCACGTTATTTATGGTGCAGATTGCCCGAACCGTATCGCTGCTTTTGTCCTCAACACAGGTGAGGGTCAAGCGGCACCAGACAGCCTGTCCATCGGTTTTAATCATACGTGCATTGGTTTCTAGGCGTTGGTCACGTATTTCGCACCGTGAAAAAAGCCCCACCAAAGCCGGTATGTCTTGGGCATTTGCCACTTGGGGAGTGATGTTAGCGGAAAAAATGTCATGTGGAGAGACTTGGGAGAGAACAAATTCGCCAAAGCCCTCGTCACCATACCATCCATTGGAGGAAAAATCCCACTCAAAGATGATGGTGCCCGATTGCCTTGCGATAATCTGGTATCGCTCGTGCTGATGCTGTAGCTCTCGGGTGATTTTAAGCTGCTCCTGCTGGCGCTCCATCACGTCCGTTATGTCATTAAAAGCGATGCACAGCACCGGCTTTTTGGCGGAATGTCCCAGATATTGTATTGTTAATTTTAACCACAGCATATCACCCGACAGGTTTTGCCGGCGTATGGATATGTGCTGTGTCTTTTTGGATTTTGACACATATATGCAGGCATTTTTTAAAAGCTTGCGGTCAATCTCCGTGGCAGGTCGGTCAAAAATCGGCACAGGGTCGCTGAAAAGGGAGGAGGGGTTGTACCCTAAAAGGTTGTAGTAGCCGTCATTCACCTTTAGGATGTCCATGTCATCATCCTTTAATTCATATATTCCAATGCCGCCGCCCAAGCTGTTCAGGATTTTTGTCACCGTCTCGTTGGTGGAAAAGATGCTCTCAAAATCTGCAATTGTCTCCTCTAATTCCACTCGCTCCTCGGGTATGGTGAACCCACCCCCAATAAGCTTTGAAAACTGAGCAGAGGGTATGGGCTTGGAAAAAAAGTACCCCTGCATCTTGTCACAGCCGATACTGCGCAAAAATTCCATCTGAAATTTAGTCTCTACACCCTCGGCGATAACAGGCATCTTCAGCCACTTTGCCATCTTGAGAATACTGGACAGTATAGTGCCCGACCGGCCGTGATTTTCCAGTCCCTCCAAAAATTTGAGGTCGATTTTAAGTATGTCAAAGGGCACATCTTTAAGCATATTAAAGGAGGAGTACCCCGAGCCGAAATCGTCCATCAAAAACTTAAAGCCTAGCGCCTGTAACCTTGCCATAGCAAGCAAAAGGCTTTTTGCATCCTCGGTGTAGGCGCTCTCCGTTATCTCTAATTCCAGCATGGAGGGGGACAGCCCATATTGGGTGACAAGGGCGATAATAAAGTCGGCAAGCTTGGGGTTGTACAGAGTTATTCTGGACAGATTTATTGAGATAGGCACAGTGTGCTTGCCCTGCTTTACCCAAGCGGCAAGCTGACGGCACACCGTGCGCCCCACATATTCGTCAAGCTTTAAAATAAAGCCGTTTTCTTCAAAAATCGGAATAAATTCCCCGGGGGATATAAGCCCTCTTTTCGGGTGGTTCCACCGCACAAGCGCCTCTGCCCCAACGATTTTCCCCATCGCCACATCCACCATGGGCTGATAATAAACTTCAAATTCCTCGTTGTCTATCGCCCGTGCCATATCGAGGATCATCTCCTGCTGCGCCACCATCTTGCTGCGCATCTGTTCGTCATAAACAGCACAGGGGTAGGCGTAATTCCCACGGCAGGACACCAGTGCAATTTTAGCACGGTCGCACATCACCTCGATGGACAAATCTAAGTCGTCTATGACATATATGCCAAAGTTACACGCCACCTTGTAATCGGGGATAAAGGTTGCCATAAGCTTTTCAACGTCACTCAGCATACTGTCAATGTTCAGCATTTCATAGGGCATACATATTACAAAATGGTCCGATTCCATTCGGGCAAAGGTACATTTGGCAAAGGGAAGATGAGTGCGCAGAGCAGTTGCAATGCCCACCAAAATCTCGTTGCCCTTGTCCTTGCCAAAGATGTCATTTACCAGCTTAAACCGCTCTATATTCCAGCGCACCAGAACATATTGTACCTCTTGCTGTGCCCTTAAAAGCTGGCGAGTCGCCTCAAAAAAGGTTGCGGCACTGTAAATCCCCGTCAACTTGTCATAGTGAGGTGCATAGTGCTCCTCCAGCTCGTGTTCACGGATGATGTTTTTAATGCGAGACAGCAGAACGCTGCCCCTGTAGGGCTTTACGGCAAAATCACTGGCGCCAAGCTCGATAGCCTGCACCTCCATCTCCTCCTGCCCCTCGCCGGTGCAGATTATAATGGGTATCTCCCGTAAAAAGTTGTCCGCCTTAACTGCACGCAGCACGTCCAAGCCGTCCATGTTAGGCATATAAACATCTAGTATGGCGACACAAATAAGACCGGCATTCTGTCGTATCATCTCCAGCGCCTGCAAGCCGTCCTGTGCCTCTATAACATTGTAATGCTCCTCCAAAATCCCAAGGAGCATCATTCGATTAAGGGGAGAATCTTCCGCTATTAAAATGGTTTTTTTATCTATCATTTATACCCATCCCCGCACTTTTAAAATGCCAATACAGTAATTTATATACTCTATAATTGTAAATATATACTACTCTTATTAATATAGCATAAAAGCCACGGCATTTGCAACAATAACAGGGTAAAGAGAGTGAAATATCATGAATTTTTCACTTGACTTAATTAATGATAAGCCGTATCATTAAAATAAAAGAGGTAAATTAAAATGACAAATTTAAAATTTTTCAAATGCAGCCATTGCGGCAATGTTGGCGTTTTAGCGGTAAACATGGGAGTTCCTGTGGTTTGCTGCGGCGAAAAAATGACAGAGCTTGTGCCAAATAGCACCGAGGCGGCGACAGAAAAGCACATTCCGGTAGTTTCGGTAAACGGCAATAAGCTGACAGTTGAAGTGGGCAGCGTGACCCATCCTATGACCCCCGAGCACCACATCAGCTTTGTAGCGGTAGAATTTTCCGATGGCAGATATGGTATAAAGCCCTTCGAGACAACGGAAGCACCGGTAGCGGAGTTTATTTTCGGCGGCGTTATGCCCGTTAGAGTATACGAGTACTGCAACCTGCACGGACTGTGGGTTAAAGAAATTTAATTGTTAGCAAGGTTAAAAAACAGCCGCCCTTTTGGTGGCTGTTTTTACGTTAAAGGATTTGCGGCGAGAAGATTATAAATAAAAAAATAAAAAAAGCCGCAGAAAACGCCACATATGGGAAATATTTAGAAACCCAAAACGCCACATATGGGAAAATATTAAAAATAAAAAAATGTAAAGCCGCAGAAAACGAGGTAATTTTATGTCACACAGCGAGGATACGTTAGAGGAAAAAACCATCTATTCCGGCAAAGTTTTCACAGTTAAAGAGAGAATTTCCCGCCTTGAGGACGGCAGAAACGCACAGAGGGAGCTAGTGTTTCACAACGGGGGCGCTTCGGTGCTGCCACTAGATGAAAAGGGAAATGTCTATCTTGTAAAACAGTTTCGCTCCCCCTTTGAATGTGAGGTTTTGGAGGTTCCGGCAGGCAAGCTGGAAAAGGGTGAAGACCCATTTTTGGCGGCAAAGCGTGAGTTAAAGGAGGAGACGGGCTTTGTGGCAGAAAAGTACATAAGCCTAGGTGAAATTTGGCCCACAGTGGGCTACTGCAACGAAAAAATATATATGTATCTGGCACAGGGGCTTACAAAGGGAGAAAATTCCTTTGACGAGGACGAGTTTCTCTCCCTTTATAAAATGCCCTTTGACAGCGCTTATAAAATGTGTCTTGACGGCACTATTGTGGACGGAAAAACCCTTGCCTCCATAATGAAGGTCAAGGGTCTGTTGGGGCTATAAAAATTTTTCATAGCGGGATTGGTTGTCGAACAGCAGGGTGAGGTATTGGGTGGCAAGGCTAATTACCTCCTGCCTTTCCCCATCGGCTTTTGCTCGTTTTATATTTTCCTGTGCGTCAGAAATACCCATTTCAAAGCCGTCCATCAGCATACCGCTCATCTTGGCAGGGCTTTTGTCCCGCATTGTCTTTATGGCAATGCTCATTTTTGTCATATTTTCCGCTAAAAAACTCACATCCTTTAGCTTCTCACTTTCGCTTTTCATAGCACAGCACCGGTCATAAAACCGGTCATAGCCCTCTAAATCTTCCAAAAGCAACCGCTTAAAATCCCCATCTGCGGATATCTCGATTAGCTTTTTGGTGGTTATTTTTGCCATGTCTATATTTCCAAGGAGAAAATAAAGCAAATTCTTTTCCATGAAATCACCTCTCTTAGCCAATATTTTGTTTTAATTTCCACAATATATGCACTGGGCACAAAATATTGTGGAAATACTCGTCAAAAAGCGGTGCTATATTAATTTAACCCTTTTAAAATTCACATTTTCATGGTAGAATGAAAAGCATAAATAGGAATATCCTATGAAAATTAAACAATAAAAATAAAGGTGGTAGACGATATGTCAGAATTTAAAGGAACTCCTCACAACACCGCAAAAAAGGGCGATGTGGCAAAAACAGTGCTTATGCCCGGCGACCCCTTGAGAGCTAAATTTATTGCCGATACTTTTTTGGAGAATGTGGTACAGTTTAATTCCGTGCGTGGGATGCTGGGCTTTACAGGCACCTATAAAGGCAAGCCGGTTTCCGTCATGGGCTCGGGGATGGGTATGCCAAGCATAGGCATCTACTCCTACGAGCTGTTCAAATTTTACGATGTGGACAACATTATTCGTGTTGGCTCTGCGGGGTCGTATACCGACAAGCTAAATCTGTTTGACGTGGTACTGGCGACAAGTGCCTACAGCGAGTCTACCTTTGCAAAGGTTCAGTCGGGCTATGACAAGGACGTTATAGAGCCATCACCGGTAGTAAATCAGGCGCTTGAAGTGGCGGCGGCGGCGATGAACAAGCCGATAATCAAGGCTATGATACATTCAAGTGACGTTTTTTACTCGGAAATTCCGGAAAATGCATACGAGACTAAAGGGGCGGTATGTGTTGAGATGGAGAGCTTTGCTCTGTTCGCCAACGCCAAGGCTACCGGCAAAAATGGGGCTTGCCTTGTGACAATCTCCGACAACTTGACGGGCAAAAAAGAAGAGACGACAGCAGAGGAGAGACAGACAGCCTTTGTGGACATGATGGAAATTGCCCTGAATGCCGCCATCAGCCTTTAGTACGTTTTGTGATATTATAATAATAAATTACGTCTAGTATATTAAAAAGCGATAGTATAGGTCAAACTGAAAATTCGTGTCAGACAAAATTTGACACGAATTTTTATTTGTATTACAATAGAATAGGAGAGGTAGGTGTTTAGATGGAGGAGAAAAAATTAAGGGCGCTAATGAAACTGGCTCATGCCCTAGAACGTGAGAATATCCTATGGGGGGTGGGTGCGTCATTGCTCCTATACCTAAATGGGATAACGGACAAATTTAACGATATAGACATTGTGGTGGCACAAAGTCAAGCTGAAAAGGTGGATATGGCGCTGTCGGAAATAGGAAAAAAAGCGCCGGAAAACCCCAATGCCTCCTATGCCACTCGCCATTTTTATGAGTATATAATTGATGGGGTGGAGGTAGATGTTATGGCAGGCTTTACCATAAACACCAGCGAGGGCAGCTACCTTTATGATTTTGACGAAAGCTCGGTGGCACAGCGGCGGCGCATTGGCACGGCACAGATACCCCTGTGTTTTGTGGAGGACTGGTATATTCTTTACTGTCTCATGGAGCACAGAGAGGTAAAAACCGCCGCCATTGAAAGATATTTTTCCCAAGAGGGCATTGCCGCACCTCAGCGTTTTATAAAAGAATACAACAAGCTTTCCCCCGTGATGATAGAGCGGCTGCAAAGCATTTTACAAGATAAAAAAGGAAATTAAATGGACAAATTTGAAACACTTCACCAATATTTTGGCTTTTCCGCCTTTCGTGAGGGGCAGGAATACATAATCGACGAAATTTTAAAGGGCAAGGACGTGATAGGAATAATGCCCACAGGAGCGGGAAAATCCATCTGCTTTCAGCTTCCTGCCTTGATGATGGAGGGGATAACTCTGGTGGTGTCACCCTTGATTTCTCTCATGAAAGACCAAGTTATGGCGCTAAAGCAGGAGGGGGTTAAGGGGGCGTACATCAACAGCTCGCTCACGGCGGCGCAATCCTATAAAGCGGTGGACAATATGCGCTGTGGGCTGTATAAAATTGTCTATGTGGCGCCCGAGCGTCTGTTAAACGAGGACTTTTTGGCGGCGATTGCCAATTTAAAAATCGACATTTTGGCGATAGATGAGGCGCACTGCATCTCTCAATGGGGGCAGGATTTTCGCCCTAGCTACACCCAGATACCACAGTTTATCAAGGCTCTGCCCAATCGCCCTGTGATAGCGGCGTTCACCGCAACGGCAACGGAAAAGGTCACCGAGGATATAATTGAGCAGCTAGAGCTTACAGAGGTTTCCAAGCTGGTGACGGGATTTGACCGCAAAAACCTTTATTTTGGGGTGGAAAGCCCAGTGGATAAAGAAACAGCGCTGTTGGAGGTGGTGGAAAAGCACAAGGGGGAGAGCGGAATAGTGTACTGCAACACCCGAAAAAACGTTGAGGAGGTCTGCGAGTACCTCACGGTAAAAGGGGTGAGGGCAACTAGATACCACGCCGGATTGGGGCAGCTGGAGCGCCAAGAAAATCAGGACAGCTTTATATATGACAAGTGCGATGTGATAGTCGCCACCAACGCCTTCGGAATGGGGATAGATAAATCCAACGTGCGATATGTGGTACACTACAATATGCCCATGGATTTAGAGAGCTACTATCAAGAGGCAGGCAGAGCAGGGCGGGATGGGCTGCCGGCGGACTGCATACTTCTGTATGGGAAAAAAGATGTTATAACCAACGATTTTTTAATAAACAAGCAGAGCCAAGACAGTGATATCCCCGAGAGCGAAAGGAAAGCCATAGTAAAACGCTCTCAGCAGAGGTTGAAGGAGATGACCTTCTATTCCACCGCTTCCGACTGTCTGCGCCATAGAATTTTGGATTATTTCGGAGAGAAAACCGTGGAATTTTGCGGCAACTGTTCAAGCTGCAAGCTTGGCTACACCGAGGTGGACATCACCGACAACACCATAAAGATACTCATGTGCATCGAGCAAAGCGGACAGCGCTTTGGGGGGACGGTAATTGCCAATGTGCTCCACGGTGCACTGTCCGACCAGATACGCAGATGGCGGCTGGAAAAGCTAGAGTCCTTTGGGGCGCTATCTCAGCTTTCCGTGCGTGAGATAGCCGAGGATATGCCCTTTCTTGAGATGATAGACGCAATAGTAAAAACCAAGGCGCAATATCCGGTTTTAGAGCTTGGCTCACGGGCAGCGGCAATACTTTCCGGCGAGGAGCGAGTGAGGGTAAAGCGGCTGAACAAACCTCAAAAGGATATCTATGCGGCAAAGAGCAACAGCCGTGGCAAGCCGTCAGTGCAGTATGACGAGGATCCGGCGCTCTTCGAGGAGCTGCGTAAGCTGCGTGCTCAACTGGCAAGAAACCAAGGAGTGCCTGCATTTGTGGTCTTTTCCGATGCAACTCTCCATGGAATTTGCACACAGTTACCTAAAAATGAGGCGGAGTTTATGATGGTTTCAGGGGTAGGTCAAAAAAAGGCGGAGGTTTACGGCAGAAAATTCATAGCCCTGCTAGAGGAATATTCCAAAAGCTAAGGGAAAAACCGAAAGATAAAACGATAAAAAGAAAAAGATAAAAGCAAAAAGCAAAAAGCAAAAAAAGCCGAAAAATCAAAAATCAAAAAGCCGCATATCCAACCCTTTAAGGGGAGATATGCGGCTTTAGTGCTGTCACTTTAAATTTTTACTTGTTGAAAAATTTCACACATAAAAAAATCATGGGTAATACAATAGGAACATTTATGGATAGCGGTCAAAGGTAAGTGGGGCATTGGCATAAATGCCGCCCCAATAGATAGCTACTGCAAATTTCTTTTCGACTGCTGTGCTGCAAATTTCGTCTGGGCATCGGAACGCTTTTCGGCGGCATCTATGTAACTCTGCATACTCTCGTCATGGCTTTCACATAGGTGCTCCGCTCTAATGAAATCCGTCTCACCGGACAGGCGCAGATACTCAATTCTTTGGCAAATCCACAGGGTAACAATGGGGGCAAGCACCACCAAAAGTATCTTTACGGCGGCAAAGGCACCTTCAAAATCGGGGAGGAAAAACACAGGGTTAAAGCCGCTGGTGGCGTCTAAAATAGAATAAAATATATCCACCCCAAGCTGTAAAAGGCGAGGCAGAAAGAAAAATACAAAAATCACCATAAGGAAACCGGGAAACTTTGTTGGCTTTTTATTCACAATAAATTCCTTTCATTGGAAAGGGGCAAAGAGGGAATTCCTCAATGGAGCCTACATTATCTATAAGTGTATCACAATGGGCGGCGGTTATCAATATGTCGGGCAAAATAAAAGCTGTGGGCAGGAAGAAAACCCCACACCCACAGCTTGATTATACAGATAAAAGCTACTGAAAAAATTTCTTTAGCGGCTGACAGATAGCCATAGTCAAAAATGCATTTGCAACCATCTCCACCACGCCGCCGATTAAAAGTGACGACCAGATGGCGACCCCAAAAGCGCCCTCAACAAGCTTGCCGCAGAAAAGATATGCAAGCC
>JAVWUR010000063.1:0-12697 GCA_036667055.1 Oscillospiraceae bacterium | reverse complement strand
CCCGAAATAGTGCAAAGTTGAATAGCACCCAGTTCAATGCTCATAATCTCCACCCAAAATCGGGATTTACTTGCCAATGTTAGATTATACCAGTCAACCCGAGAATTGCACAGACACAAGCAAAAATACCAACGCACAAGGATGCTATTGCCCATTTCTTTTTCTGTTCCTTGTAGTATTGTTTTGCAGACCATAACTCTTTTACACCAAAACCGAATACAACCAATAACATTATTCTAATCATTTGCAATGTGTTCATACAATCACCGCCTTTATCAAATTCCAGTTTGTTAAACCGTCAGTTATATAAATAATCTTTACACCACCATTATAAGCTAAAAAGAAAAGGTTGACAAATTTCATTTCTGAAATTTGCCAACCTTTTATGGAGCTTGTAGTCAGAATCGAACTGACGACCTGCTCATTACGAATGAGCTGCTCTACCGACTGAGCCATACAAGCGTATTTATTTTCATTGCTTTACTATTTTACACCATATTGAAGAAAATTTCAAGCTGAATTTTATTTATTGGACGGTCAATACTATTATCGAGTTAAAAAGTTTGATTTTATTTTTATCGAGGTGATTTTATGACCGGTAAGCGTGTGTTTTTTTTAAGCTTTTTTCTGACATTTTTTGTAATGCTGTGCTCTTTTATCGGGCTGTATTGGGTTTTGGACATAACCCCACGAGAAACGGTGGGGACGCAGCAGAAGGGAGTGCCGATTTTAAAAGCCGGAATTGACGATTCCAAAACCTTGCTGCTCTGTGCCAAAAATGAGAGCACAGAGTTTTTCTTTTTAATTAAATTCAACGCCCTCCAAAACAAAGTCAGCGTTGTTTCAATGCCCCGCACCTTTCGGCTGTCTCTTGCGGACAGAACCCTCTCCCAGAGCCTTGAATACGCCGGTATGCTCCAGTGCGTGTACGATTTAAAACAGCAGTTTGACATTGCCGTGGACTACCATCTTTTGTGTGACTATGAAAAGCTCGGCAGCATAATCGGCTCTTTTTGCGGCTTTCATGCCGGTGAGCTTGGGGGCAGCATACCATCTGCGGTTCAAGAGCTTTTATTTAAAAGCAACGACTATATTGATGCCACCATTATTATTGACAGCTTGAAATACGCAAGTCAAGACTTAGACAACCCCTTGGGGCTGGATTTTTTAAACAAATCTGCCTGCTCTCTTTTAAAGTACAACCTCGCCAACCTAAAGGATTATGGGATAGATAGTGTGAAAGAGAATTTTTCCCACCTTACCACCAATTTTAACGTACAAAGTTTGAACAAAATGCACAGAATTTTGTCCCTGCTCTTGGAAAACAGCGTGACCTTTGACTGCCTTGTACTGTCCGACGAAAAGACTGCCCAAGACCAGCTTCACTCGGTGCTAAAGGAATAATTTCTCCCGTGTGAAAGGCAAAAGGATACCATTTTAAAGCGCCGCTCTAAAGTGATATCCTTTTTTTCTGCCCATAAAACTATCTGTAGTGCCACACACAAAAAAATATTTAACTTTGGCTTTGGGAGCGCACACACAGGCTTGCCAAAACCCCAAACACCAAGCTTGCCCCCACGCCGGCGCTACACGCTGTAAGCCCACCGGTAAACGCCCCCACCAGCCCCTGGTGTGCCACAGCTTGCCTCACCCCCACCGCCAAGGTGTGTCCAAACCCGACTATGGGGACGGTAGCGCCTGCACCGGCAAAATCCACTAGTGGTTGCCACACACCAAGAGCTGAAAGCACCACCCCTGACACCACAAAAACCACCAATATCCGTGCCGGCGTAAGGTTTGTGAGGTCAATTAGCACCTGACCTACCACACATATCAGCCCGCCCACTAAAAACGCCCATACATAATTCATTGCATTTTCTCCTTTGCCATGATAACTAAAAGCTATCGTATCCCTATAGACATTATTATTTTTTGTCTTAGCCCCAACCCCTGCTGTTTTTTATGGGGGCGCATATAAATTACCCTTTAGCTCGCTGCTTTGATTGTATATTCACAAGGTGAGCTATTGAGGGTATGCTCTCCCCCTGCAAGCTTGTGGTGGGGCTCATAAGCGCCCCTGTGGCGACAAAAAGCACATTGCTGTACTCGCCGCTTGAAAATTTAGGCAGTATGACGCTTGTCAATACACTAGCTCCGCAGCCGCACCCAGAAGCGCCGCTTTGGACGTGCTGTCGATCCTTGTCAAAGACAATCAGACCGCAGTCATTGTGGTTTTTCACCGTGATACCCTCTGCGTTTAACAATTGTTTTAGCAGCGCTGTGCCGCACGCCCCCAAGTCTCCGGTAAAAATCATGTCATAATCCTCCGGCGCTGTTCCGCTCTCCTGCAAAAAGTCCCTTATGGTCTGTGCCGCCGCCGGTGCCATTGCCGCCCCCATATTATTCACGTCCTTTATGGCGTAATCCACCACCGAGCCTATCATTCCATGGGTTATAAAAGCGTCCTTGCCCTGTGTTTCCAATAGCACCGTGCCGCAGCCTGTAACCGTCCACTGCGCCGTTGGGGTGCGCTTGCCCCCATAGTCAAGGGGGGTGCGAAACTGCCGCTCCGCCGTGCAAAAATGGCTGCTTGCCAGTGCCAAGGCATTTTGAGCATAGCCGCCGTCCACCATACACGCCCCCACCAGCATACTTTCAGCCATGGTGCTACACGCCCCATACAGCCCTAAAAACGGGGTTGCAAGCTCCCGCATTGTATAGCTGGTGCTTGTTATCTGATTGCACAAATCGCCCCCGAGACACAGGGCAATGTCCGATTTTGCAAGCCCCCTTTTGTTCAGCAGGATGTCCACCGCTCGCTGTTGCAGCTCCGTTTCCGCCTGCTCCCAGGTTTCCATGCCAAAATAATCATCATTGCTCACCTGATCAAAGCCGTTGCCTATAGGACCTTCCCCCTCCTTTTTTCCTGCTACCGATGCCCATGCGGTAATTGCCACCGGGCTTTTAAATTTTATCAGCTTTTTCATATTCCGAACCGCCCCATCACATATAGTATCACGCCATAGATAACGCTTGCCAGCACCCCATACACGATAACCGGCCCTGCTATAATAAACATTTTAGAGCCTACTCCGCTGATTAGCCCCTCCGCTTTAAACTCTATTGCTGGGCTTACAACGGCATTTGCAAAGCCTGTTATAGGCACCAAGGTACCTGCTCCCGCCTTTTTTGCCAGCTTGTGATACCAGCCAAGGGCGGTCAACAGGGCGGATAGGGCAATGAGGGTGACAGAGGTGAAGGTCTTGGCGTCCCCTAGGGTAAAATTAAAGCTTGTGTAAAGGTACGTCAAGCCCTCCCCTAAAACGCAAAACCCACCCCCTGTGCAAAATGCCCAGACACAGTTGTGTAAAAGCTTTGATTTTGGGGCGGTTTCGCTGACCATCTCCTTGTACTGCTTTTTGGTAATCTTCAAAATTCTCCCCTCCTGCAATGCTAAACTTCAAGATGGTTAGCTAGGAAAGTTGCCGTTAGCACCAACAATTTCTTTTGTGTCTCGTTCAATATTTCCCCCTCGCCTGCCACCATTGCCACAATTCCCACCGCATCTCCGGCGGCGATAATGGGCGTTGCCCCCACTGCCACAAGCTCGGCTCTTGGGTGGGTATACAGTGGCTTTTCGTTGGCAAACTGTTTAAAGTAGGACAATCTTTGGGTTAGCAGGTCCTCCATCTCCTTTGTCATCTGCACCCCAATCGCCTCTTTTTTGCCGGCTCCTGTATAGGCGATAACATTGTCGGTGTCGCAGATTACGCAGTGCAGTCCGCTGACACGATAAAGGCTGTCTGCATAGTTTTGGCTAAACTCGGACAGCTCTGCCATTATGGAGTATTTTTTTAGGATAATCTCTCCCCCCTGCCCTGTAAAAATTTCCAATGGGTCTCCCTCTCTCATGCGCATGGTGCGGCGAATTTCTTTTGGTATTACAATTCTGCCTAAATCATCAATTCTTCTCACTACTCCGGTTGCTCTCATACTCTACTTACTCCTTTAATCTTTTCCAATAGTATCTGCCATTATTGTAAATTTTATGCTCTAGAGTGTGATATTGTGGGTAATAATTTTATAAGGAGGGAAAATGCAACAATATTGCAAAAAATCATTGACAAATTACCATAATAGTGATAACATAATAAAGCATTATATATGTGCGCCAGTAGCTCAGCTGGATAGAGTACTTGACTACGAATCAAGGGGTCGGGGGTTCGAGTCCCTTCTGGCGCACCACAATAAAGTTTACAGACATTATCGTTTGTAAACTTTTTTGTTTTGTGAAAAAAACAAACTGTTAGTAATGGGTTAGTAACAAATTTAACGTTTCCCACAGATGTTGTTTTTTCCTTCGTCTATCTTTTGTACTTCACCGGTAAGTGTAGCAAGCTAAAAAACATTGGGCTTGTCAATGCCGGTGCTTTCCATTTTTTTCGCATCCTCAGCGGCAAAGTAAGCCGTTGTTTCCTCATGGGATTTTTGCACACGCTGTGTTAAGTCAGTTTTGTAGATGTCGCTGTATAAAAAATCTGTCAAATGAATTTCGCTGTTGTCGGGGTTTGGCATATCCTCTATTCTGGGCTTTTCCAGCACAAAGGTAATGGCATAAAATGGCACATTTTTTTCATCCAGAATTTTTGTGATGTCCAGCAAAATTTCACTTGCACGTTGTACCGACACAGTTTCGTCTTGAGCGTAAAAGATAATCTCTCCATATTTTGCGCCAAGCTCCCTCACATCATATGGCTCGTCAAGCACCAAGGTTTCGGTGGCAATCCCAAAATCTTTATAAACATTTCCTTGCTCTGCGCTATACTTTTCTCTGATAGTGCCAAAGTCAATATCGCTCACATAGGGAAAGTCTTCCCCCTCGAATACAGCTTGTGCCAGCTTTCTATATTCACTGTCCACCCTGTCCCATGTATTTCTTCCACTGGTGACCATGTCCTCATAGCTGTCCCACCCCACCTTGCCAAGGCTTGTGATGGCTAGGGAAAAATACGTGTCAACACTTGAGGGAGATTTTATCTTCCCATAATATCCCCCATCCTTAAAGTTGTATTGCACCTTTTCCACAATATAATCTGTGTCGGTGTAGTGCTCATTTATATATTTATGGGCAGCATTAGTGGCAAGCAGCTTTGATATTGGGTTGCCAAAAAAAGCATTGGCTACAAATAGTATTCCCCCCACTAGCCCAATTGCCACAACAAGAGCCATAATTTTAGCTGTTTTCTTCATTAGTACTCTCCTTTTTAACGCTAGCGCAACCTTGTAATGGCTATCTAGTGCTGTAATAATATTATGCTAATCTTGTAACAGCCCTGTGGCTATAAGCCTAAAAAAGCAGAGGAATTTTCCAGCGCTATTTTGATAGTGCGCCGTTTAATGCTATTACAATTAAAGGAATTTACCTATCTTTTCTTGGTATTCTGACCGTTTTTCCTTGGACACTCGGGTGTTTTTTATGTGGCCGTAAATTCTCCCTGCCCACTCGCTAAGTCCCCCTAAAAAGGTGAATTTTGCAGGGTCAAGCTTGATGGCATACATAAAATGCAAGCCTATCAAGGAAAAATATTTAAGCCAGCTAAATTTGGGTTTAAAATGGTCAAAGGGACGTCTTTTGCCCTCCGGCTCCAGCAGCATTTTTTCACAAACATCGGCAATTCTCACATAAGAGGGCACTTCTGTTTGGTCATAGTGACTAAGCATCATATCACGGTCGATGGGGAAAGGGGGATTGTTTTCGCCAAAACTTTCAGCAAAGCCCTCATAGCTGTCCACCACTCGGCAATCCTTGTAAATCACAGGGTCATATTCCCATTCCAGTGGGTAGGGTCGCAGCACAAAACAGCTTTTGCCAGCAAAATAAATTTCTGCTATAGAGGTGGACATCCAGCTAAAAATAGTGTCTGCCGCCTTTATCCACTGCTTGACAGAATAATCGGTTATGAGATGAAAATTGGGATTTTTTGCCGCCATAGCTTGGAGAATGGGGCTGTTCCACTCGCTGGGGTGACGGCGGTAGACAAACTCTACCTTTTGCCCCTCGTCGCTTTCAAGGTACCTTTGCACCCACGATAGCGTCTCGTTCATAGTTCTTTGGCTGGTGATTTTAAAGCGGTCAAAGCTAACTCCTGCAAGGCTATTTAGCTGTTCTATCTCCTTGTCCGACATATAGGCGGTGGAAAATGAGGAGATGTAAAGGCAAAGCTTTTTGTCAGCGTCAAGGTTAAATTCTCGGCACAGCTCCTCCCGAGTTTTGTAGTAGCCGCAAAATTGCTCCCGTAAAAAATCCAGCTGAATAGCCCCTGTGACGGCGGTGTTTTCTATAGGCACGCCGTACTTAACAACGCGGTCACGGGATTTTGTCCCCCAGCAGGTGTGCATGGCATAAGCGGCACTCTCCCCACAGTTGAAAAAGGGCGAGTTTTCCTGCTCCTCGCTTAAAACCTGCTCCCAATGTAGGTTCACCACACGGTTTACCCTCCCCACATTGTTATACACAAAACTATTAACGGTTTTATCGTCATACATAGCACTTGCCACCAGTACCTTTGGCTTATTATAGGTAAAATATTTAAGCCGCTTGCAATCTAAAAGCTGGCGAATTTCCACGGTGTACCCACGCTTTTCCAGCTCTAATTTTAAGAGGGTTATACTCTCGTATTCCCTCACAACGTGCTCGTAAAGTATCAAAAAATCAAGTGCCATAAATAGTCGCTCCTTTTTTATATAAGTGCTTATCCTCGCTCAAAAAGCATCTTTGTAAACTGTGGCAGCCCCGTCACCTTGTCCAGATGAAAGCCATCATAAAACTGCTCCTGTGTGAAAGGGTTTTCTTGGTTGTATTCATAGTTTAGCACCTCACTGTACGGCTCTACAGCGGCGATAAATTCCAAAATATCCTCTCCTATACCGAGCTTGTCCACCACTAAGTCTTTTAAAGAATTATCCATGGGAGGCAGTATCGTGTACAGCTTTATCCCTTTTTCCTTGCAGAGCTTTGCGATTTTTATATACCGCTCCACATCGGGGGTGTCGATTTTGTAGGGCACAGCGGTGCACACACCATATATTGTTTGAGCAAACGCCTCTAAATCTTTCCGATATTTACGCACCGTGCCGTCCTCATTTTGGTAGTCCGCCGCTGTCCAATGCCCCTCGTTGTCCGAGGCGACATTTTCAATGCCCCGTATCTTCCACACAATTTCATTTAGCATTTCAATGTTGTAATTAAAATTCAGCATATAGGCAAAGGGGTTGGTGGCGATGGTCTTGATTTGGCTCATTCTGTCCTTAAAATAGCTCTCGTTCAAGGTGTAAAAGCTCACCCCAAAATACACCGTGTCGATGTTTGGGTTTTGCTCCAAGGCATAGTCAAACAAATCCATACTCTCGTTAAAGGACGCACCCCCAAAGCTCAACTGGCTGATGGGCTTTTTTGCATAGCCTTGTGCCAGCTCCATATCAAAGTGAGCCATACGGCTGTCCCCTAAAATAATGGCATTTTCCTTGTTTTCGTTGAAGCTTCGCACCCTGACAATGGCACTGTCCCCTGTGTATTCCGACTGTTTTATTCCAAAATAATTGTACGGTTCAAAATATATAAAAATGCCAAAATATATGACGATAGGCAGCAGCACAATCCCTAATTTCTTTGCTAGTTTAACCATAAAAATCCCCTTTTAAAGTTGCTTTACAACATAATTAATCACTATATACTATACTATATGTGGGGCTTTTTGTAAACGATATTGTAATTTATCTGTAAATATAATATAATAGAGGGTACTATAGCTATTATACAAATCAAAATAATTGGGCAGGGGGTACTCTCTGTCAAAAAGTGAGGTTAAAATATATGTCTAAAAAAGTTTTAGTCACCGGTGCAGATGGGTTTATCGGCTCCCATCTCACACAGCAGCTTATCCACGAGGGCTATGATGTAACAGCCTTTTGTCTATACAATTCCTTTGGCTCTTGGGGCTGGCTGGACAAGCTGCCCAAGGAGGAGCGGGACTCCATCGACGTTATTATGGGGGACGTGCGTGACCCTAACGGAGTGCGCAGTGCTATGCGTGGTATGGACACGGTGTTCCACCTTGCCGCTTTAATCGCCATCCCTTTTAGCTATCATTCTCCCGACACCTATGTGGACACCAACATCAAGGGCACCTTGAATATATTGCAGGGGGCAAGGGATTTGGACACACGGCGTGTGCTTGTGACGAGCACCAGTGAGGTTTATGGCACGGCTCAATATGTCCCCATCGACGAAAAGCACCCTTTCCAAGGGCAAAGCCCCTATTCTGCCACCAAAATCGGTGCGGATAGAATAGCGGAGAGCTTTTACCGCAGCTTTGAGACACCTGTGACCATTGTGCGCCCCTTTAACACCTATGGCCCAAGACAATCGGCACGGGCGGTTATCCCCACCATAATCACACAACTTTTGACGGGTAAAAATGAGATTAAGCTAGGCTCTTTGACCCCCACAAGAGACTTTAACTTTGTAAAGGACACAGCCAACGGCTTTGTCACCATTGCAAAGCACACAAACACAATTGGCAGAGAATTAAACATTGCCACAGAGCGTGAAATTTCCATTGGGGATTTGGCAAATGAGCTGATAAGACAGATAAACCCACAGGCGAAGGTGGTGTGCGAGGAACAGCGTCTGCGCCCTAAAAAGAGCGAGGTCAACCGTCTTTTGGGCACAGCTAAAGAGCTTAATTCCCTCACAGGCTGGGCACCTGAGTACACCTTTGAGCAGGGGCTTGCCGAGACTATAGAGTGGATAAAACAAAATCTTGACGGCTACAAAGCCGACATATACAATCTGTAGATATGATGGAAAATTTAAAAATACAGCTTAACCGAATTAAACAAATGCCTATGCTGCAAATCGGTATAGGCTGGGTGTTTTTGTTTTGCTGTGCTTTGTTCTGCGTGTACTTTACCCGAGTGGTCTACTCCCCGCCTTGGCTTAGCCAGATGGGCGGAACGTCAATTTTATTTGCCATATTTACCCTAATTTATTTTGGGGTGATATTGACAAAAAAGCTTACAAAAGGCAATAGTGCGGCGTTTATGACCGGACTTATCTTTATAAGCGGCGTTGTTTTTTGCTTTGTCAACCCGCCAAACCAAGTGCCTGATGAGTCCTCCCACTTTCTGCGCAGCTATGCCATGTCCATGGGGGACTTTGATTTTGATGAAAACCAACAGTGGCCAAACGATGTGAACCTGTTAATTGAACACTTTCCGGTGGCGTACAACAACGGCTACCCTGCCAAAGAGGGCAACACGATATACAATCGCTTTACGGAATATTTCAGCAGCGTTAACGATGGGCAGGTGGGCAAGCCAAGCGGAATAATCATCTTCCAGACCATACCCTATCTGCCACAGGCGGCGGGTATCTTCATAGCTCGTCTGTTTCAAATAGGGGCGCTGGGGGCATACTATTGTGGGCGGCTTGGCAACCTGTTATTTTACTGCGGCTGCTGTTATTTTGCTTTGAAAAGTGCAAAACGATTTAATATAATTTTATTTTCTCTTATGATACTTCCCCTCACCGTTTTTGTGGCGGCGTCCAACAGCAACGACGGAATGTTGTTTGGGCTTATGTTCTGTGCCTTTGCCACGGTGCTTTCCGGTCACTTTGATGCAAAGGCATCAACAGTATTTTTGGGGGCGATGGCGGTGCTGTGCACCAGTAAAATCAGCTATATTGTGTTCTTTTTGCTGCTCCTCGCCATAAATCCGAAGGAGTGGGAATTAAGGATAAAAAAATGGCAGTATCTGCTCATATCTATCTTTGGATTTTTGGTGCTTTACCAAGGCATGGGGCTGTATGTCACATTGCTGTCAAACTATGGAGAAATCCCCCGAACCATGTCCGATTCCGACCCGACAAGGCAGCTCGCTTTCATTTTGAGTAACCCAATAAGATATATTGTGGTGTTTTTGGACACACTGCGCAACAACTCCTTTTTTCTTTCCAGCGGCGGACTTTTAGGTTGGATTGACGTGGATTTAAAGCTTGTAAGTTTTTTTACCCCTCTAATACTTTTGGTGAACACCTTTAAAAACGCTCAAAGAATTAACGGTGAGGACACCCGAAAAATCATGGTTTTTCTTGCCTGCTCGGTTTTGACCTACTGTGTGGTGCTTTCGGGGCTATATGTCAGCTGGACACCCGTTACACTTCCCCAGATTATCGGGGTACAAATGCGGTATCTAATGCCTGCTTTTATGGGAATACTTTTAAGCTTAGCCCTTGGTTTTTCAAAATATATGCACCATGACCCCACCTCAAAGCGGGGGGAGATGGGAGCTATTTATACAAGCTTTTTATTTTGCATAGGTGCGGCGGTGCTGCTCTTTGCAAACTACTATTTGCCCACAAAGGTGATTGTTTATGTTTCTTGACAGCGTGTTTTCCTTTATAATTTTGTTGCTTTTAAGCTTTGCTATCTACAAATTAGCCGGGCTTAAAGCGGAGCTATCCCCCTTTGTGGCGCTGTGTACCATACTGTGCACCGTCACAATTTTTGCTCTGTTCAACCTTATGAATTTGGGGCTGGGGCTGTGCTATGGCGCAGCGGCAGTGCTCTTTGTTCTGGGGGTGAAAAAGTCAAAAGGAAATTTAAAACAGGATATAAAGGATTTTCTTTCCCCCGGAGTGATATTTTTTATTCTTTCCTGCGCCTTGATGTTTGTTATTTTGGCGCTGCAAAAGCCCATTCTCTCCCAATGGGACGAGTTTAGCTTTTGGGGCACTAGCCAAAAGCTTACTAAATATCATGGAGCCATCTATTCTTTCTACGAATCCAGTTTAATCGGCAGAACCACACCCCCCTCTCTTGCCATACTGTCCACATTTTTTCAGCCCATGGGACAGGGCTATCTTGAGTGGAAAGCGTTTTTTGCCTATGATGTACTGCTTTTTTCCTCCTTTGCGGCATGGACTGCCGGAGTAAAAAGAGAAAAATGGCACTGTGCCTTTTTGGTGTATCTCTTTGGATTTTTGACCCCCTTCATCTTTGAGGTTTACACCAAAATAGTGTACCTTGCCCCCATGTATATCTCTGTTATGGCGGATATCCCACTAGGGGTGGTATTTGGTGGTGCGGTGGCAGTCTATCTTTTCGGCAAAAAAGAGAGGGTAGGACAAAATAATAATCATATCCTAGCCTTGGTGCCGGTGCTCATGATGTTCACACAGATGAAGGACATGGGCTTTGCCTTTTCTCTTATCGTCATATTTATAATATTTTTCGATATGGTGTTTGTTCAAAAAGACTTTGCATTTTTAGGTGTTAAGGGCTTTCTAGGAAAGCTTGTAGCAGCGGTCGCCTTAGGGGTTAGTGTGATTGCAAGCTTTCTGTCTTGGACGGTTCACATGGGTCTAGTGATGAGCGAAAACCGCTTTGAGCTGGGCGGAGACAGGCAGATGGGCATGGCGGAAATGCTGATAACCGGAGTTAAGGAGCTTCTATCGCCGGAAAAGTCGGAAAAATTTATTGATATGCAAAGCGAGATGCTCACTGCTCTTTGGACAAAGCCCATCTCCATGGTTGGCAGTGGGGTGCGGGTGCTGTTTGTCATTGCCGTTCTATTTATAATAGCCGGACTTTTGGCAAAAAGAAAATCGGATATAATACGCATTGCCAGCCTATATGTGACAAGCGCTGTGGGCTTTGTTGCATACTATATTTTCCACATTTTCATCTATGTTTACATCTTTAAGGCAAACGCTTATGGGCTGCCTAGCTACGAGCGCTATATATATCCTTATTATATAGCTTGGCTGGCGTTTGGGGTGATGGCTCTGTGCATTAGTGCGGGCAATTGCCGAGCGCCAAGGGTTGCCACAGGGGCACTGTTTGCATTTATACTCAGCGTTTTTGGGCTGTTTAACTATATGGTAAGCTATGAAAATACCTTTATTTTGTATAGCGGTGCAGATAATTCCGCCATTAAAAATGTTATGGAAACGGCAAGCACCCTAAAAGAGTCCATTGAGCCGGAGGATAGAATTTTCTGCTACTCTGCCGCCGAGGACTCGGGTCAGCGATGGTTTTTATACACCTATGAGCTAGCGCCAAACTTTATATTGCGTGACCTTGGGTGGTTTCAGGACGAGGGCATGACGGAGCAGCAATATTCCGACGAGTGGCGCAAAAGGATGCTTGAATATCTAAAGGAGCACCAAATAACCCACTTTTTGCTTGACTATGGCTCGGATAATTTACAGCGTGCCTTTGGAGAGGAGCTGGGCTGTGATGTCAACAATTATGGGCTGCTAAACGCCGCTTACTACAAGATAAATTACCTTGGTGAGGATGACATCGCATTTGAGCTGATAAAGATTGGGCGGATTGAACAATGAGAAATAACAAGATTTTAAATAGGCTTAAAACCACCTTGGAGGCTGCCACGGCGGTACAGCTTGTGGGGGTCAGTGGAGCATTTTTAATAGCGGTATTTTTAGCTGTGGGGCTGTGGAACTTTGGGCGGGAGAGCGTGGCACATTTTACCGGTGGACTTACCACCCTCGCCCTAACAGCAGAGGATTTTGAGCAGATTGCGCTAAGCAAAACCGAGGACGGTAAGCTAGTGTCCACCGACACGGACTGTCAGCTTTTATTTTCTCCACAGCAAAAGATGTCAAATGTCA
>JAVWUR010000062.1:0-13324 GCA_036667055.1 Oscillospiraceae bacterium | reverse complement strand
CCGCCGCATTTCGGGCAGGTGGTGCTCACCCAATCGGTGAGACGTGCAAGAGGGCTTTCCCCCTCCCCTGTAGGCTCAAAATCCATAAGCTCGGGCAGCACCAAGGGCAGCTCGCTCTCGGGCAGTGGCTGCCAGCCGCAATGCTCGCAGTACACCATCGGGATAGGCTCGCCCCAGTATCTTTGGCGTGAGAATATCCAGTCTCTCAATTTATAGTTGGTCTTGCACTCGCCGATATTTTCCTTTGTCAGCCAGTCAATTATCTTTTCCTTTGCCTTTTCCACCGTCAAGCCGTCTAAAAATCCGCTGTTTGTCATCATTCCCGTGGCGCAGTCGGTGAATGCCTCCTTGGTCACGTCACCGCCCTTGACAACCTCCACAATGGGCAGGTTAAATGCCGTGGCAAACTCCCAGTCTCTTGTGTCATGCCCTGGAACCGCCATAATTGCCCCTGTGCCGTAGGTTGCCAGCACATAGTCGGAGATAAATATTGGTATCTCCTTGCCGGTAGCAGGGTTGATGGCACGAACGCCCTTTAATTCCACCCCTGTTTTTTCCTTGGACAGCTCGGTTCTCTCAAGCTCGGATTTCTTGGCGGAAGTCTCACGGTATTCCAAAATCTCTCCAAAATTTGACAGGCTGTCCTGCCATTTATCCACCAATTTATGCTCCGGTGCTATTACCATATAGGTTGCCCCAAACAGGGTGTCGGGACGTGTGGTGTACACTTCTACTATGTCCCCCTGTGTGGTTTGAAACTCGACCTGTGCCCCTGTAGAGCGGCCAATCCAGTTTTTTTGCTGTGCCACCACACGGTCGATAAAGTTTACCGTGTCAAGGTCGTCAATCAAACGGTCGGCGTACTCGGTTATCTTTAAAATCCATTGGCTCTTGACCTTGCGTGTGACCTCGCTGCCACAGCGTTCACACACGCCATTGACAACCTCCTCGTTGGCAAGCACAACCTTACAGCCTGTACACCAGTTCACGGACATCTCTTTTTTATACGCCAAGCCCTTTTTGTACATCTGGAGGAAAATCCACTGTGTCCACTTGTAATAATCCTTGTCGGTGGTGTTGATTTCTCTGTCCCAATCAAAGGAAAAGCCCAAGCTTTTAAGCTGTCTTTTAAAGCCTGCCACATTGTTTTTTGTCACAATTTCAGGGTGAATATGGTTTTTCATTGCAAAGTTTTCCGTCGGCAAGCCAAATGCGTCCCACCCCATGGTGAACATCACATTGTAGCCCTCAAGACGCTTTTGCCGTGAGATGATGTCCATGGCGGTGTAGGACCGTGGATGTCCAACGTGCAGCCCTGCGGCAGAGGGGTATGGAAACTCTATCAAGCCGTAAAATTTCGGCAGTGTATAGTCGGTTTTGGTTTTAAAGGTGTGCTGTGTGTCCCAGATAGTCTGCCATTTGTTTTCGATGGCAGCAAAATCGTAATCTCTCATTTTACTTATCCCCTTTATATTTAAAGCGTAGCCTCTACTGCTCACGCTAATAGAGGCTATGCCTGCTGTTTTATTAAAGCCCTGTCTCTATCTCTTGACCGTCAGCCCACAATTTGTCCAAGTTGTAGTAGTCCCTTGCCTGTGGGTGGAAAACGTGGACGATAACATTGTCATAGTCCAGCAATATCCAGTTTTTGCTCTCGTAGCCCTCAACTCTTGATGGGTCAAGCTTGAAATCCTCCTTGACTTTAAAATCCACCTCATCTGCCAGCGCCTTTACCTGTGTGGTGGAGTTACCTGTTGCGATGACGATATAATCGGTCACAACGGTCAAGTCCTCGATTTTGATTATTTTTATACCCTCTGCTTTTTTTGCATCAAGATATTTTGCGATGTTTTTGGATAATTCTAAGCCGTTCATACAATCTCCTTGTGTGTTTATTTTAATGTCTATTATCTGTAAATTTTATTGCCAATGCAATGGCTTTTAGGTTTCCGATGCCATGATATCTGCCACCGTTTGGATGTTTGACGGCACCCAATCGGTTGTGTTTTCAAGCTGTGGTATCTTCAATTTGTTAGCCGGTACAGGGTCTTGGTAGGGGCGGAAATACTCGTTTAGCATATTTGCCAGCTCCTCCTTGTTCACCGTCACAGCTCCGTTTGCAGCCCCTGCCACAACAGGCTTCATCATTGACATATTGGCAAAATCAATCTGCAAGCCCACGTTTGCAATTGCCCCCATCTTCTGCCAGCTCATATCCGTTGAAATATATGGGGTAAAACGAGGCAGCAGCTTTAAAAAGTCGCTTATGCCGATGTTGGTAAAATATTTTATCAGTGCCGAATAAAAATGTCTTTGCACATTCAGCCGCTCGATATCCGCCATGGCGTAGTTGCGGTTTCTCACAATCGCCTCGGCTGTCTCACCGCTGATTTTATAGTTGCCGGGTTTCTCTATTATCGTCTCCTCTACCCCTGTGTTTTTGTCCTTTGCTATAATGGGACAGGGTACATACATTTCAAGACCGCCCTCGATGGAGTCCACCACCGTGATAAACGCCTCCATATCAAGGTAGGCATAATGGTCAACCGGCAGTGCAAACTTGTCATTTATCAGCCCGATGGTGTTCAAAATCTTCTCTTTTTCTTTTCCGTGATTAAACACAGCGTTGATTTTGCCTGTGGGAATTTCCTCTCCAACGTATGTATCTCGAGGTATTTGCAGCACCGAAACTTTCTTCGCTTTGGCATCAAGGGTTACATACATAACCACGTCGGTCATGTAGCCGCTTCTGCCCTCCTCTTGGTCAATTCCGCACACCAAGATGTTGATGACATCCCCCTTTAATTCCTCAGGGGTTCTTATATCCTTAGAAATTGCCTGACCCTTGTTGAACATTCCGCTGATGGAGTGGTCGACAAAGAAATATATAATTGCCGCTGCTGCCGCCACTATAAGCACAACAGACAGCGCCCGCATCAGCTTTCTTTTGGTTTTTCTTTTTGCTATGCGCTTTTTTTGCTCGGGGGTACGCTTTCTCGGCTGACTTCCATTTTGATTATCGGACATATAAAATTCCTCCTACTTGTTTTTCTCCTTAAAATATTCTAACGCCTGTGCGCTGTCCTCATCAATGACCTTATTGTTTTCTTTCAGCCATGTGATGGTCTGTTCCAAGGATTTTTCCATAGCTATATCTAGGCTTTCAAAGGCAATCTTTAACAATTCCTCCTTGCCCTCAAATCTCCGCTCCTCACAGAGCATATCCGCAAGATACAGCACCTTTTCAAAATCCTGCATATCCGCCCTTGCACAGGTGTGGCTTTTAAGCGCCGTCAATATCTCCTCGTCAGAGATACGGAGCTCTTTTTTTACATAATCCGCCGCCGCATATCCGTGCAGAACAGGAAGGGCTTTAGCGTTTATTTTTGTAATTATATCACTTTGCTGTGCCCTGTGCAACAAAATATCTTGGGGAGCGTTTTTCATAATGTCATGGTACAGCCCCGCAAGGCTTAATTTTCGGACGTCCAAGGCGTATCTTGCCCCCAGCTCCACCGCCAATTTCTCCACATTTAAGGTGTGCTTTTGGCGCTTTTCGTCCAGCATTAATTTTATCAAAAGATGGGCTGTTCCACGCAGTCGGGTGTAATCATCCTTATTATATATATAATATTCATCTATTATAGCTTGGGTCGCAGGGCTGACCAAGTTACTCTGGCTATCATTGCTTTTTTCAAGGTTTCTTATGGCGGAGGAGGACACTTGTGTCACCGAGCTTTTCACAAACCGCACCTGTGCGCCAAGCTTTTTAAGGCTTTCCACCTCTTTTAAGATTGCCGTCTCCTCGTTTTTTTTCCGTGCAAAGCTAATGATATGGCACTGCTTTATAACGTCTCTAAACTCATACCAAGTTTTTAGATTAATTAAGCTGTCTCCCCCTATAAGCATATAAATTTCCGCTCCCTCGTAGAGCTTTTTTAAATATTCTATTGTAAAAAGCGTGTAGTCCTCCTTGAAATTTACCCCCTCATAATCGCTGACCTCCACAATTGGAGACAGGGGGCAAAAAACAGTTTCACACAAGAATTTTCTAACTTCAAAGGGAGCTGTGCAGCCTTTTTTATGGGTGGGTGTGCCCGTTGGCATTACCACTGCCCTCTCAAACGCTTCACACTTTAATGCGGCTTTTAATATTGCAATATGTCCTAGGTGCGGCGGGTCAAAGGCTCCGCCAAAAAGCAAAATTTTCATATCGACCTCATCAGTAAAGTTTTTGTGTCAGCCATATTTGTGTACTATGAGCAGCTATGCTTATGCAGCCGTCTTGTCTGTGCCTTTATTGAAATTACCCATTAAAGCTCGTACTTTGAGTCCTTATCTTTTTGTAAGAACAGTACAAACTTTGAACCAATAATTTGTACAGACTGACAGTTTGTCAGCTTGCAAAGAATGTCGGCTGCCTCCTTTGCCGAGTAGGGGCAGGTGTCCAAAACCCTCAGCTTTATAAGCTCTCTTGCTATCAGTGCATTTGTCACTTGAACCGCTGTCTCCTCGCTCACGCCGCCCTTGCCAATTTGGAATATGGTGTCTAGGTGCTGTGCTTGTCCACGCAGATATGCTCTTTGTTTTGATGTAAGTGCCATATAATCGTCTCCTAATTTTGGGCTTAAAATCCATATACTCTACTGCAAAATATCCTTTGCACAATGGGTTTTTGCCCCTTATAAAAAATTGTGAATTGTTGTTTTATATCTGTTAAATTGTCTTTTTATCTCGCCTAGTCTATCTTAATTGCGGATTTTGCCATAAACTCTGCCATCTGGTCTTGCAACTGTGCCAAGGCGATGCCACGATGGCTTATCCTGTCTTTTTCATCATTTGTCATCTGAGAATAGCTGGTGTCTCCCACCATGAAAATCGGGTCGTAGCCAAAGCCGCCCTCCCCAATTTTTTCAAAGCCTATCCAGCCCTCGCACCTACCTAGGCACTCTATATGCTCGCCCTTTGGCAGGTACAAGCACACTGCGCTGACAAAGCGTGCGGTGCGTTTTTCTTGGGGCACTCCCTGTAAATTAGCCAAAAGCTTGTCAATGTTTTCGCCATCTGTAGGGTTTTCACCTGCATACCGTGCGGTGTACACCCCCGGTGCCCCACCCAGTGCGTCCACCTCCAGCCCGCTGTCATCGCTAATAGTTGGCATATGGCAAATTTCACAGATTGTTTTCGCCTTTATTATGGCATTTTCACAAAAGGTTGTGCCTGTCTCCTCAATCTCTGTGGCTATACCCAGCTCTTTCAGTGTCTTTGCGGTGTGGCCTAAATGGTCTAGTATTCGCTGTATCTCTGCCAGTTTTTTTGCGTTGTTGGTGGCGACTGCAACTATCATCCTGTTTTCCCTTTCGGCTGTATAAGGTGTATATCTTTTTAAATATGCACATTAAACGCTAAAATATTATAGTGTATAAAGTTGTCCTTTAGGTGTTATTTTATAGAAAAAAGTGTGCTTGCAAACTCTGTGGCGTCAAACTCCATAAGGTCGTCTATCCCCTCGCCCACCCCCACAAACCGCACTGGTATGCCTAGGTTTTTCTTGATGGAGATAACACTGCCGCCCTTGGCTGTGCCGTCTAATTTGGTGAGGATAATGCCTGTCGCCTCTGCCGCCATAATAAATTCCTTGGCTTGGAAGATGGCGTTTTGTCCGGTTATCGCCTCTAGCACCAGAAGGGTTTCTATGCTCACCTTATCGCTGGCTTTTCTTATCACCCTTGTGATTTTCCCAAGCTCTGCCATAAGGTTTTTCTTGTTGTGCAGTCTGCCTGCCGTGTCGCAAATCACAATGTCATAGTGCTCTGCCTCGGCTTTTTGCACCGCCTCAAAGGTGACAGAGGAGGGGTCTGCGCCTTCCTCTCGCATTAAAATGTCCACCCCACTGCGCTGTGCCCATTCATTTAGCTGGCTTGCCGCCGCCGCACGAAAGGTGTCCCCCGCCGCAAGCAAAACCTTTTTGCCCTGCTTTTTGTAAAGGCTTGCAAGCTTGCCGATGGAGGTGGTTTTGCCCACGCCGTTAACCCCGATAACCAAAATTACCGCCGGAGCGCCGGACAGGTCAAACTCATTCTCCGCCTTTAGCAAATCTATAATTATATCCTGTAAAATTTTCACTATCTCCTCGCCGCTTTGTGCCCTTTGCTTTTGCGCCTGTTTTTTCAGTTCTCCACACAGGTAGTCACTGGTATCAAAGCCAACATCTGCCAATATAAGCTGTTCAAACAGGTCATCATACATGGCAGGGGTAACCGGCGATGCGATTATCGCCTTTGTTATCGAGTCAAAAATTCCGTCCTTGGTTTTTTTAAGCCCAAGTCCCAGTTTTTCAAAAAAGCCCATTTTTACCTCCTAGTTGATAAGTGATGGCGAAATGTTATTTGCATCCAGCTTTAACAGCTTGGATATGCCGTCCTCCTGCATGGTGACACCGTACAGTACATCGGCGGATTCCATGGTGCCACGGCGGTGAGTTATGACGATAAATTGCGTGGTATCGGATATTCTGTGAAGGTAATTTGCATAACGTGTGACGTTAACATCGTCTAGCGCCGCCTCAATTTCATCCAGTATGCAAAAGGGTGCAGGGTTGTGCGCCAAAATTCCGAAATAGATGGCGATTGCCACCAGTGCCTGCTCTCCCCCCGACAGTGCCGTCAGGCTTTTTATCACCTTACCGGGAGGGCTTACCTCGATGTCTATGCCGCTTTCCAGCACGTCCTCGGGGTTTGTAAGGCGCAAATGTGCGCTGCCGCCCCCAAAAAGCTCTGCAAATATCTTGCCGAAATTCTCGTTTATTATTTTAAAGCTGTCACTGAACATGGTTTTCATCTCGCCGGAAAGGGTGGTTATCAGCTTGGTGAGCTGCTGCTTTGACTGCTCTAAATCATTTAGCTGACCCTTTAAAAAGCTATATTTTTCAAACACCTCTTTGTATTCTTCAATAGCGCCCACGTTTACATTCCCTAGGCGCTTTATAGCATTTTTACAGGCGGCAAGCTCTTTTTTCGTCTGCCCCTCGTCCTCAATTTCCACCGCAAATTCCCGTGCGGTCTGCACCGTCAATTCATATTCTTCCCAAAGCTTTTGGATTATTTCATCATATGCTGTCTCTAGCGCCGCTACCTTTTCACCGGATTTTGCAAGCTGCTTTGAGATGTCCTCCTTTTGGCTTTGAAGCTGCTTTGTGGCTTGGTTTATCTCGCTGCGCTCCTGCTCTATCTTCATTCTAAGCTCGATAAATGACTTGTTTTCCGTTTCCGCCAATTGAATTTTTTCCTTTAATGCGGCAACATTTTCTCCTATCTGCACAATTTCACTTTGTTTTTGTGCATTTTCTCCCTTTATTTCCTCCAGCTCGGCGCACAGCTTTTCCCGTCTTTGCTGTTGGGCTTCCTTTTGCATATCAAGCTGTGAAAGGTTGTTCTTGATAAGCAAAATTTCGCCTGTTAGCTGTACCAAGGTGAGCTTTATCTGCTGTAGCCGCTCGCTTAAACCATTCTGCTTATGCTGGGTGTCTACATCTAGCTGACCCAAGCTTTCAAGCTGTGAATTGGAACCGTCCAGTTCCAATTGAAGGCGGCTAATCTCCAATTCCAGTGCCTGTTTTTGCGCTCTGTTGGCGCTTTTCACCTTTGCGCAGTTTTCCAAAATTCCGCCTTGCAGCTCTGCGGCATTTTGATACTGCACCAGTAGCTGAGACTGCTTTGCTAGTTCCAGCTCTGCCGCCATCTTGTCGGCGGCAAATGTGGCTATCTCTCCCTCACAGCCCTCTATTTGGCTTGTGAGCAGGTCGGAATTTTCCTTGACTGTGCCCATGTCATTTTCTAGTTTATCTAGCTCTGCCTTTATCGACACCGCCGTATTTTTTAGCTTTTCAATCTCGCTTTTTCTGGTGAAAAGCCCTGCACTTTTGTTTAGCGAGCCGCCGGTGAAAGAGCCGCCTGCGTTTATCTGCTGACCGTCTAAGGTGACAATTTTATAGCGATAATTTAGCTGTTTTGCTAAACGTGAAGCGGCATTTATCTCCTCCACTATAATAGTTCTGCCAAGTAAGCTTGAAATTATAGGGGCGTATCTTGCCTGTGCCTTAATGACTTTATCCGCCGTAGTCGCCCAGTCGGGCAGCTTTTCTGTAAAGCTAGAGGGCTTTACCGTGTCCAGTGGCAAAAAGGTCGCTCTGCCACCACGCTGATTTTTAAGGTATTCAATGGCTCGTTTGGCACTGGTTTCGTCCGACACCACCACATTTTGCAGCGAGTATCCAAGAGCGATTTCCACCGCTGTTTCGTACCCCTTTTCCACCGTTATAAGCTGTGCCACCGTGCCCTCAATGCCCTGTAGCGCTCCGCTTTTTCCCACATTTAAGATGGTTTTTACGCTCTGCTGAAAGCCGTCTAGATTGTTTTCCATGTCCGTCAACAGACGTATTTTATTTTGGGTGTCCTGCTGTTTGTTTTGGTTTTGGGCTTTGAGCGCCAAAAGCTCCTGTAACTTTCCGTTTATTCCGGATAGCTTCATGGTAAGTCCATTTTTTATATTGGTGTTTTTGGTGATATTTTGAGTGCTTTCCTGTACAAATTCGGACAGCTCCGTCACCTGCTTTTGCACCTGTTTTTCATATTCTGCGGCGTTTGCAAGGTCGATTTTTGCCTTTTCCTCGCTCTCGCTCAAGGCTACATTTTGCGTTTCTATGCCGTGCAGCTCTATTTTTCTGTCCTGTAAAGCCTGCCTATAGCCGTTGGCATTTTCCAGTAGCTCTCCCTTTTCACCATCCGCCTGCTTTGCCTTTTCCGTTAGCAGCTGTATGTCCGTTTGGGTTTTAATCTGCTCGCTTTCCAGCTCTTTTTTGTGTACCGATAAATCGGCTATCTGCTGTGCCAAAATCTCCTTTTGCTTGTCTGCCTCGCTGCCCTGCTCCCCGAACACACAAAGCTCCTGTGATAAATCTTGCTCCCGCTGTGAATTATATAAAATACGGCTTTCCAGCACCGCTTTTTGAGAATTTTCTTCGCTTATATCCTGCTCTGTCCGTCGTATGTAGGCGATATTTTCATCACTTTTGGTTATGAGTGAGTTGCTCTCAAAGTACCTTTTTTCCACAAAGGCTTCCTTTTCGCCTATCTGCATATCCAAGGTGTCATAGTCGCTTTGCAAAATTTCTAGGTGTCGCTGCTGCTGGCGTATGAGAGATTTTGACTGGTCTACGGTGGACATCCAAAGGGAAATTTCCATCCCCTTTTTCCTTTGCGCCAGCTCCACAAATTCCTTCGCCTTTTTGCTTTCTATTTCAAGAGGGCCGACCCTACCTTCCAGTTGTAAGAGAATATCCGTCAAGCGCAGAATGTTATCCTGTGCTCCTGCAAGCTTTTTTTCCGCTTCATTTTTTTTGTAACGGAATTTTGAGATGCCTGAAGCCTCCTCAAAAATTTCTCGCCTGCCCTCGGGCTTCGAGGTGACAATCTGGCTGATTTTGCCCTGCCCCACAATGGAATATCCACTGCGCCCAAGCCCTGTATCTAAAAACAGCTCGTATATATCCTTTAGTCTCACCCGATTTGAATTGATAAAATATTCGCCCTCGCCCCCACGATAGTACTTTCGGGTGATGCTCACCTCGTCCGAGTCCATGTCAAAGCTTCTGTCGGTGTTGTCAAGAATAAGGCTGACCATAGCAAAGCCCATTGGCCCTCTTTGCTGTGTTCCGCCAAATATAATATCCTCCATCTTGCCCGTGGCACGCAGCTCCTTGCCGCTAGTCTCCCCCATAACCCAACGGATAGCATCGCTTATATTGCTTTTTCCGCTGCCGTTAGGGCCGACAACCGCCGTCATTCCCTTGTCAAAGCTAACCCTTATCTTGTCCGGAAAGGACTTAAAGCCGTGTAATTCAATCGCTTTTAAATACACTGTTATCCCTCACTATAATTTATCGTTTCAATTTTAAAATTGTTTTCTAATACTGTGCTGTCGGAAATTATCTGTGCTGTAATACCCAGCTTTTCAAGCTGTTTTATGTTCTGGTTTTTTTGCCCTTTAAATTGAGAAAGCCTAGATGGGTTAACCTTTATTATACAATTTTTTACATTTTCAGTTGTTAACTCATCTTTAATTTTTTCCAAAAATAGCTTGGACAGGCACAGCTCCCGAAAAGCCGGATGGTATGGCCCTGCCACTATCTTTTGCTGCATACCCTCGTCTGCGTGCAAGCCCAGCTTTATTATTTTAATGCCGCTTGCATCAAATATTTCTATGAGCTTTGCACAGATGTCCACCGTCTGCTCCAAGGTGGGGGGCGTGTATTCCCCCTTTGCATAAAGCTGTGCCAATAGCGTACCTGCCAAGGTGATGGTGGGGTAAATTCTCACTGTATCGGGGCAAAGCTTTACAAACTGCTGTGCTGTATCTCGGGCACACTCATTATAGTCCTTTTGCCCGTACAGCCCTGTCATCATCTGCAAGCCTAAACTAAAGCCCTCTTGTTTTATAAGCTTTGCGGCGCTCACCACCTGATGTGCGGTGTGTCCACGCATATTCAGCCGCAGTACCTCGTCCTGCATACTCTGTGCCCCCAGCTCTATGCTGGTTACACCATAGCTTTTTAAGGTGTGCAAAATGTCTTTATCAATGGCATCGGGCCTTGTGGAAATGCGTATTCCTGCCGCCCTTTTCCCCTGTACAAAGGGGTATGCCGCCGCCAAAAGCGAGGTCATATAATTATGGTCTATAGCGGTAAAGCTGCCCCCGAAAAAGGCGATTTCATACTCCTCGCCCCCCTGCCCCTCACTTGGCAAAAACCTTTCGCAAAGCTGTGTTACCTCCTGTGGGGTGGGTGGTGCATTTGTGCCGCTGATGCTTTTTTGGTCGCAAAAGGAACAGCGATTGGGGCAGCCCTCGTGAGGGACAAATATTGATAAATTTTTATGCTTTGCCATAAACGCTCCTTTTATTTAACCTGTGCAACCGAATATTTATACAGTGCAATTTTTATACTGCCTACTATAATTTTCTTTTTACCTTGCCGCCTACTGTAATTTTCTTTTTTACTATTCTGCTCAATATATTTTTTTCGCCTTGATGATATTCCATTAAAATTTGTAGCCCATAAGCGCCAACGCTTCCTTTGCCGCCTGCTGCTCCGCTTGTTTTTTGCTCTTGCCACTGCCCGAGCCTATGGGGTTTGAGTTTAAAAACACCTGTACATTAAAGCTCTTATCGTGGTCAGGGCCTGTTTCGTCTGCCACCACATAGCTAAGGCGTTCCCCTTGGTTTTTCTGTATAATCTCCTGCAAAAGAGTCTTGTAATCGTTGAGTGACAGGTGTGCCTCGTCCACAAAGCTCAGTATGAATTTTTTGGCGTTCTCGATGCCGCCATCTAGAAAAATTGCCCCTATTAGTGCCTCAAAGGCATCTGCCAAAATGGAGGGTCTGTCCTTGCCGCCTGTGGCTTCCTCACCTCTGCCTAAAAGGAGATATTCCCCTAAATCTATCTGCTTTGAATACCCTGCAAGCGCCCCCTCGCACACCAGTGCCGCACGCTGCTTGGACATTTTGCCCTCGGGCATATCGGGGTTTTCCTTGTAAAGCTTTTCGCTTGTCACCAGCTGTAGCACCGCATCCCCCAAAAATTCCAACCGCTCATTGTAAGCACCCTGTTTTTTGCTCTCGTTGGCAAAGGAGGAGTGGGTAAGTGCCAATTTTAGCTGCCCTTTGTCCTTAAATGTGTAGTTTATATTGCTTTCAAACTGTGTCATTATTCCTCCGCCTCTTGTTCCAGTGCCTTTTCAATGAGTGTGGAAACGTCATTTTCTGCGTAACAGGCAGCTTGGCGTATGGCATTTTTAAACGCCTTGGCATTGCTAGAGCCATGTGCCTTGATTACCCCTTTGCACACACCCAAAATAGGTGCGCCGCCGTACTCAGTATAGTCAAGCTTTGCCTTAAACTGCTTTAATTGAGCCTTCATAAGCAGTGCGGCAATCTTTGTTTTTAGATTGGTTTTAAACAGCTCCTTTAGCTCCTTGTTCATAAAAGTCGCCACGCCCTCACTGGTTTTCAGTGCGATGTTGCCGGAAAATCCATCCGCCACCACCACGTCTGCCACGTCAAACATAATGTCTCTGCCCTCGATGTTCCCTGTAAAGGCGATGGCATTGTTTTGTGCCATGAGCTTGTGTGCTTCAATGTGTACCTGTGTGCCCTTGCTCTCCTCCGCACCGTTATTTAAAAGTGCAACACGAGGATTTTTAATACCTGCAACCTTATCCATATAAACGCTGCCCATAACCCCAAACTGGTTTAGCATATTTGGGCGAACCTCGGCGTTTGCACCGCAATCTATAAGCATAAAGCCCTTTGGATTTGTGCTGGGTAATACGCTTGCCAAGGCAGGGCGCTTCACCCCTTTGCTGCGTTTTACAATGAAGGTTGCACCCATTAAAAGTGCCCCTGTTGAACCTGCGGACACCAGTGCATCCCCCTCGCCCTGTGCAAGGGCTTTCATGGCTATGTGAAGTGACGTGTCGGTGCGTTTTTTTACAACATCCATAGGGTCATCATGCATAGAGAGCACCCCCGGTGCCTGCATAAAGGTGATATTTTTTTTATCTATACTATTTTGCTCCATGACCGCCGTCATCTTGTCTATGTCACCCACTGCCACAATCTCTACGCCCAGCTCCGCCACCGCCTGTGCCGCCCCCATAAGGGGTTCAAGTGGTGCAAAATCTCCGCCAAAAGCATCCAGTATTATCTTCATATAATTTATCCTCCTTTTATATCTGTCCTATCCACCATTTTAAATCTCATATTCCATTTGAAAATGGGGATGTTTATAATTGTACACGCTTTAAATTTCTATCGTCTCTATGTCCTGCCTGCCACGCTGTGCCAGTGCCACATACCGCTCTCGCTTGTCTCTAATATGCTTTGGCAGTGGGGGCAATATACCCATGTTAGAGCCCATTGGCTGAAAATCTGCATTTTGGGTGGTGATGTACCGCAAAAGTGCGCCGCACATAGTGTTGCCGCTAGGCTGCTGTGGCTGCTTGTTTTCCAAGGCACACCACACAAAATACGCCGCCAGCAAGCCCCCCATTGCACTTTCCATATACCCTTCCATGCCTGTCAATTGCCCTGCAAAGTATACATTTGGGTGCTCTTTTAAATTAAGAGTAGGGTTTAAAAGCTTGGGAGAATTTATAAAGGTGTTGCGGTGCATAACCCCATACCGAACATACTCGGCATTTTCTAGCCCCGGAATAAGCCCGAACACTCTTTTTTGCTCCTTAAACTTTAGGTTGGTCTGAAAGCCCAC
>JAVWUR010000061.1:0-13474 GCA_036667055.1 Oscillospiraceae bacterium | reverse complement strand
GGGGGCAATTGGCAAGGACGCAACAGAGGTTATAAGCGAAATGTATCGCCATGTTTTGGAAGGGGAAATTTTCGAGGCAAGCTGTCCCGCAGTGGCAGAGATGGAAAAAATCCTTGAAAACACCTACCGCAACGTTAACATAGGGCTTGTGAACGAGCTTTGTATGCTGTGCGACAAGATGGGGATAAGTATGTGGGAGGTAATAGATGCGGCAAAGACAAAGCCATATGGATTTCAGGCGTTTTATCCAGGCCCGGGGCTGGGTGGACACTGTATTCCTCTCGACCCTTACTATCTAAGCTGGAAAGCCAGAGAGTATGGTTTTCATACCAGCATGATAGAGAGCAGCATGATGATAAATGACAATATGCCTGCCTATACGGTGGACAGAGCCGCAAGGGTACTAAATGGTCATCAAAAATCTTTGAATGGCTCAAAGGTGTTGGTGCTGGGCGTTGCCTACAAGCAGGATATTGACGATTATCGTGAAAGTCCGGCGCTGCGTGTTATAGATGTTTTGAATAAAACCGGTGCAGAGGTAGTTTGGTTTGACCCATATATAAGCGAGTACTACACCCATGACGGCAGAAAATTTGTGGGAGAAAAAGCCCTTACCAAAGAGCTGATACAGTCCAGTGACCTAGTTATGATAACCACGGCGCACTCCAATGTGGATTATGAATTTGTGCAGAGCAACGCAAAGGCAATTTTCGACACCAAAAATGTTACGAAAAACCTTAAAAACAAAGAGAACATTGAGGTGTTGTAGGGTATGAAAAAAATTGTCACTGTTGTGGGGGCACGGCCGCAGTTTATAAAAGCGGCGGCAGTCTCTCATAAGCTTCGAGAGCATTTTACAGAAATTCTTGTGCACACAGGTCAGCATTATGATTACAATATGTCCGACTGTTTTTTTGAGGAGCTTAGTATTCCAAAGCCCGACTATAATTTGGGTATACAGGGGGCATCTCATGGGCAGATGACCGGAGAAATGCTGATTGCCATAGAAAAGCTGCTGCTGGCGGAAAAGCCGGATATGCTGTTAGTGTACGGTGACACCAATTCAACCCTTGCCGCCGCCCTTGCCGCCGCAAAGCTGGCTATTCCTATAGCCCATGTGGAGGCGGGGGTGCGCACAGGCAGCATAACTAACCCCGAGGAGATAAACCGCCGCTGTACCGACTGCATAGCCAGCTTAAATCTTGTGTGTACCAATTTGAGCTTAGAGAATTTGCAAGGGGAAAATCTTGGGAAAACTGCCCACTTTGTGGGTGACCCCATGTATGACGCTTTTATTAACTTTGGACAAAAAGCGAGACAGGCTCACCACAACTTGACACTGAACAGCGGAAAAACAGTTGAAATACCCGAGGAATTTTACTATCTTACCTGTCACCGCCAAGAAAACACTGCCTGTGATGACACGCTGATTGAAATTTTAAGCGCTATGCAGGCTCTGCCCCACCCGACAATATATCCGGTGCACCCAAGAAACAAACAAAGGGCGGCGGCAATATGCAAGGACAATAAATTTTCCAATATAATATTGTGCCAGCCGGTGGGCTACCTTACAAGCATCTATCTTGTGAGCAAGGCGCTAGAGGTAGTGACCGATTCCGGCGGATTGCAGCGAGAGGCATTTTTCGCCGAGGTTCAGTGCGTTACAGTACTGCCCTTTCCGGTTTGGCAGGAGACATTGGTGGATAACCGAAACGTTCTGTGCGCCCCACGCAGAGAAGAAATTTTGGAAAAGGTGGGTGCAAAACAACATATAGATAAAAATTATCATCCATTTGGCGAGGGCAACAGCGCAGAAAATATAATAAAATGTATGACTGATTTTTTCAAAGAAAAGGACTAGATAAATGAAATATGCGTTAATCGGCTGTGGGAGAATTGCCACAAATCACATAAAAGCGGCTACGGATAACAGCCTAGAGCTTGTGGCGGTGTGCGACATTGTGCCAAGCCATATGGAGAGCCTTTTGGCAAAACATTCGCTGGAAAAGGATGTGTCAATAAAGAGATATGCCGACTACAAAGAGATGTTGGCGATGGAAAAACCCACCCTTGTGGGGATTGCCACCGAGAGCGGAAAGCACGCACAAATCGCCCTTGACTGCTTGGACGCCGGCGCAAATGTTATAATAGAAAAGCCTATGGCGATGAGCATAGCCGATGCGGATAGAATAATTGCAAAGGCAAAACAGACGGGGCTAAAGGTTTCCGCCTGCCATCAAAACCGCTTTAATGTTGCGGTGCAGGAGATGAGGGCGGCAGTGGAAAAGGGGATGTTCGGCAAAATCAGCCACGGCTCTATCCATGTGCGCTGGAACAGGGGACAAGATTACTACACACAGGCACCTTGGCGGGGCACATGGGAGCAGGACGGCGGCTGTTTGATGAACCAATGTATACACGGTATAGATTTACTGCGCTGGATGATGAATGATACCGTGACAGAGGTGTATGGAGCTACAAGACAGCGCCAGCACGACTATCTTGAGGCGGAGGATATCGGCGTGGCAGTTGTAAAATTTGCCGGTGGAGCTGTCGCTACCATTGAAGGCACTACCAATGTTTACCCTCAAAATTTGGAGGAGACACTCTACCTTTTCGGTGAGGAGGGCACGGTAAAATTGGGGGGCAAGTCCACCAATGCCATAGATGTGTGGCAGTTTAAAGCCGAGGCACACAGCAAGGCAGGATTTCACGAGGAGACGGAGAACGTCTACGGAAACGGACATTCCAGCCTGTACAGGGACGTGGTGCAAGCCATAGAGGACAACAGAAAACCCTATGTGGATGCGCTGGCAGGCAAAAATGCACTCGAGATGATTTTGGCTATCTACAAGAGTCAAAAAACCGGACTTCCGGTGAAATTACCCTTGGAAAACTTTTCTTCTACCGATATGAAGGGCGAGTTTTAAGGGTATAAATTCGACAGATATAAAAGGAGCGATAGGATGGAATTCAGAAATTTAAAAAAGCAATATGAAGTTTTAAAAAAAGAGATTGACGGCAGTGTACAAAAGGTCTGTGCCAATTCTAATTTCATTTCCGGCGCAGAGGTGAAGGAGCTAGAGAGCGAGCTGGCACAGTACGTGGGGACACGTCACTGTATAACCTGCGCAAATGGCACCGACGCACTGACCTTGGCGCTCATGACCCTAGGAATAGGGGAGGGCGATTGTGTATTTGTGCCGGATTTCACTTTTTTTGCCACCGCTGAAACGGTTAGCTTTGAGGGTGCAGTGCCTATTTTTGTAGATGTTGATTATGAAACCTTTAACATCTGTCCCAAGAGCTTGGAAAAAGCCATTGAAGAAACTTTAAAAAATACACAGCTAAAGCCAAGGGCTATAATAACAGTAGACCTTTTTGGACTGCCCGCAGACTATGCCGCCATAAAAGAAATTGCGGATAGGTATAGCTTAAAGCTAGTGGAGGACGGGGCGCAAGGGTTTGGGGGAAATATAAAAGGGAAGAATGTCTGTTCCTTTGCGGATATTGCCACCACCAGCTTTTTTCCGGCAAAACCTCTGGGCTGCTATGGAGATGGAGGAGCAATTTTTACAGACAGTGACGAGCAAGAGGCGCTAATTCGCTCCTATGCTGTCCACGGTAAAAACAGTGAGGACAAGTACAATAACATACGTATAGGGATGAACTCTCGCCTTGACACCATTCAGGCGGCGGTGCTATTGGCAAAATTTAAAGCCTTTAAAGAGCATGAGCTGGAGGATGTGAACAGGGCGGCGCAGTACTACACAAGGGAGCTTTTTGACAGGGTTAAAACCCCTACCATTCCACAAGGCTTTTATTCCAGCTGGGCACAGTACACCATTAAATTGGAGGGGGAAGCCCAAAGGAATGAGCTGATGGAGTTTTTAAAAGCAAAGGATATACCCACTATGGTGTACTATCCACGCACCATGAGCGAGCAGGGGGCATTGGCACAGTATCTTGGCTACCAGCCCTTTGAGTGCGCTGTGGCAAAAAAACTTTGCAGAGTGTGTGTATCACTGCCCATTGGCCCCTATATAACTAAGCCGGAGCAGGACAGGGTCATTGATGCAATTAAAGAATTTTTGAGCCTAAGATAGCGAAAAACTGCGCCGCTAAGAGCCGTTATAATGGATTTTGACGGCGCAGCACAACCCTAATAAATGGAGATTTTAAATGAACATGATGGTACATATGGGCGTGGCTGTAGGAGCATTATTGCTGGGCAGTTTATTCTTTTCGGTTGCCTTTAAAAAGAATATCGAGGAGTGTATAGCCCCCGCAATATTTGCAATCGTCACGGTGCTGTACTTTTTTTACTGTGCTGATAAGCTGTACTTAGGGTACAAATTCACCCTTATATTGTTGGCAGTGGGGGGGATATTCTCTCTGTGGAGGGTGATCAGGGGCAAGGAAATAAAAGGTGCGGCAGGGCGAGTGTTTACCCAAGGCTTGGCAGTATTCCTTGTCTTTTGCGTGGGAATTTACATGATTACCAAAGGCAATGTGGTACAAAACTGGGACGATTTACGCCTTTGGGGGGCGGTGCCCAAGGTCATGTTTTATGACGGCAGCTTGCAGCTGGGAAAGGGTGCGATAATCTACCCCACCATGCAGTCCTACTATCCGGGTATGCAGCTATTCGCATTTTTCATAACCAAAACAATGGGGACATTTTATGACGGCGGCATATATTTTGCCTACGGAATTTTTGCCATGGGGATGCTGGTGGGAGTGTTTTCCCGCAGCAAAAAAAAGATTAACCCCTTGACCCCACTCATAGCCCTAGTGCTGCTGTGGCTACCCATGACCTTCTATAACAATATGTTGGACGCAGCGGTGTTCTACCAATCTCTTTACATCGACCCGATTTTAGCCATTATGTGCGGATATGTTTTCTATCTTGTGGCTAGGAATGTGAATAGAGATTTGTTTTCTCAAATTAGATTCTGTTTAGCGCTTGGGATGATGATACAGCTAAAGGATTCGGCACTGCTGTTTGCAGTGGCTGCGATTTTGTGCGCCGCCTTTATGCAGGGGCACAGAGTGCAAAAGCAAGGGGATGCACTATTAAAAGCGCAGCAGACAAAGAGCCTAGCGTTGTGGATAGTAGCAACGACGGCTGCGGTGGTGGCGGTGATTGTGCCTTGGAAAATCCAGATGGCTCGCTTTGGGGTAAACACTCACATAGGTCTTAAAACGCCCATGGGAGAAAAAACCCCCGACATAATATCAAAGTTTATTAAAACGCTGTTTACCGCCAGCCTAGTACAGCAAAAAGAGGATGGCGGCGTATTAAAGTACTGCACATATTTTGCTGTTATGGCGGTGTTTATACTTGTGGGCGCAATAATTTATAAATGTATAGACAAGAAAAAAAGGCGGCCATTTTTGGTGGCTGCAATAGGAATATTCCTGTGTAACATAGGGTTTGTGGCAGGGCTGTGCTATATGTATATGGGGCTTGGCTGGGAGGAATTTGCCAGCTATCCACGGTACACAGGCACGGTGGTACTTGCCATTCTTGCATTTTTTGTGCTGTATATTGGGGGAGAAATGCTCTCAAAGAGTATAAATATCAAAAAGCTTGCACTGCCCGGAATTATTCTAATAGCTTTGTTTTTCCTTCCGGTAAACCCAATACCGCAAAAATATTCCCCATGGATTGAGGATGAATACCTGTGGCAAGCGACAAAGGCAAACGCCGAGCGCATAGCGGCAGGGGTGGACAAAACCAAGGCGCAGGGAAATAGAACAAAGATAAATTTTGTGATGAAACAGGAAAACGGCTATAGCATACTGCACCACACAATATATTATGCCCTGTTAAGTGACGATATTGAGATACGTTTTAATTCCTTGGTGGAGGGGATTATGCCCTTTTATACCCGCTCTAAGGAGGAGCAGGCGCAGTACAATAAAGAGTGGCTTTTAAGCGCCGATTATCTGTATATTTTTGATTATGACGACAAATTTATTTGGAATTTCGGGGAGTTTTTCAAGAGCGGCATAGAGCAATTGACCGGTAGCTCAATGTATTATATACAGGAGCTTGCACAGGGGGACATCTCCCTTGTAAAGGTAGAATATCAAGAGCCGTCGGAGCTATAGAAAATAAAAAAATGCAGGTGAGCAATTAAATTTTGCCGCCTGCATTTTTTGAGTCGCTGTGGGAAAATCATTCAGAAACAGTGGGTTTATTCGTTAAGCCATTTGATTTTATGCCGTTACAACGGCGGACATTCTCTGTCCTATAGTTTCGGTGAGGGTTACCTTTACAATGTCCCCACTGTGCAGTGTGCCGTCATCCTTTATCAAAACAGGGATATATCGGGTGGTGTATCCGGTGAAAAAACCCTCTTTATTGCGCTGTTCCAAAAGAACAGTGTCCACAAAGCCCACAAAGCTATCCATGATTTTTTGCCGTGTGCTGTCCGACTTAAAGGACATGATTTTGTTGCGCTCATGCTTTATTTCATCAGGTATCTGCTGTTCCATATCAAAGGCGGCAGTGCCCTCTCGAGGGGAAAAAGTGAAGGTGTGCACCTTTAAAAAATCGCACCGCTGTACAAACGCCACGCTCTGCAAAAAGTCTTGCTCGCTCTCTGTGGGAAAACCCACAATTATATCGGTGGTAAAGGTTGGGCGGTGAAAAAGCTCACGCAGCCTTGTCATCATCTGAGTGTATAAACCGGTGTCATATAGGCGGTGCATGGCGGCTAAAGTTGCGTCACAGCCGCTTTGCAGCGAAAGGTGAAAATAGGGGCAAAATTTTGCCACCTTGGACATTCTTACCAGCATTTGGTCGGTGAACAGGTCAAGCTCTAATGAGCCAAGGCGTATGCGCTCCACCAAGGGAATATCCGCCACCGCCTCGATTACATCGCACACATCACAGCCGATATCCTGACCGTAGCAGGAGATGTTCACTCCGGTTAAGACTATCTCACGATGACCTGCCTGCGCCATCTCTCTCGCCTGTGCCACAATGCTTTCCACCGAGGCACTGCGCACTCTACCACGGGCGGTTGGGATGATACAGTAGGCACAATGGCGGTTGCAGCCGTCCTCAATCTTCAAAAATGCTCGGGTGTGGGTGGAATCGGCGCCAAAGGAAATGTCCTCAAATTTATCATCCTTCATGTGAGGGGCTATCTTGACAAGCCGCTGTTTATCCTGTAAAAATTGGCACACAAGGCTATAGACCTCCGCCTTGCCCTTAGAGCCTATCACTATATCCGCTCCGGAAACTGCCGCCGCTTTTTCCGGAAAAGCTTGGGGCATACAGCCGCACAGCACCACCACGCTGTTGGGGTTGCGCTTTTTGGCACGGCGTATCCATTGGAGACTTTTCTTGTCGCCGCTCAAGGTGACGGTACAGCTGTTTACAATATATGCATCGGCAAACTCAGCGTCGGGGACAACCTCCCAGCCATTGCCTTTAAAAATATTCATCATCGCCGCAGTTTCCTGCTGGTTTACCTTGCAGCCAAGAGTGAAAAAACAAACCTTCATATTATACCTCTTTAATGTTAATGGTCAGCCCCAAGAAAGCACAAGTTTTATAGGGCTGCTGTCTCGCACCGGCAAGACATATATATTATAAAGGATTTAGAAGAAAATCTCAACTATTTTAATATTTTGCTCTCTGCCATCATAGATATATAATACAAGTGAGTAAATTTAAGGAGTGACATATGAAAAAGGGAATTAGTGCCATAATTGCTTTGAGCTTGGCGCTCAATATGTGCGTTACCGCAATGGCGGCGGCAGATGCGCCTATAGCTAGTGGTGAGGACAGCGACCAGCAAACACAACAGACAAGCGCCGATTTCTATGAGCAGGAGGAGCCACTGGCGGCAGCGGCAATTGTAAATTCGGATAGCTTTGTGGACAGGGAAGCAACGCCGGAAAACTTTGATGTACCGGCAAAGGCGGCGCTTCTAATGGACGAAGCCACCGGTCAAGTGCTCTATGCCAAAAATGCGGATGAACGGCTGCACATCGCCTCCATAACCAAGGTTATGACACTGCTTTTGGTGTTTGAGGCATTGAAGGAGGGCACCATAAAATATTCCGACACCGTGCCCATCTCTCCCCATGCGTTCTCCATGGGTGGCAGCCAGATATGGCTAGAGCCGGGGGAGATATTCACCGTTGATGAGCTGCTCAAGGCGGTGTGCGTATCCAGTGCAAATGATGCGGCGGTAGCACTGTCCGAGCTTGTGGGGGGCAGTGAGACGGTATTCTGCGATGCCATGAACCGAAAAGCCAAAGCACTTGGAATGGAAAACACCAATTTTGTCAACGCCTGCGGTCTTGACTCACCCAACCAGTATTCCACCGCTAGGGATGTGGCGATAATGTCCCGTGCGCTTATGGAGCACACCAAGGTCTTTGAGTACACCACCATATGGATGGAATATCTGCGAAACGGAGCAACACAGCTTGTTAATACAAACAAACTTTTGCGCTCCTATACCGGCACAACAGGGCTTAAAACCGGCACAACCAGTGGGGCAGGTGTGTGCATTACCGCCACGGCAAAACGGCAAAATATGTCACTCATAGCGGTTGCGTTAGGCTCGGCAACCAGCGAGGAGCGTTTTGACAGCGCCAAAAAGCTATTGGATTTTGGCTTTTCCAACTTTGAAAGCCGCCCCTTTCCAAAACAGGAGGAGTACCCTGAAAGGATAAAGGTGACATTCAGCACACAAAAAGATGCACAGCTTCAATACACCCTGCCGGAAAATCTATTGTTTTTAAAGGGCAGTGCCAACGAGCTGCAAAGCCAGATAATACTGCCAAAAAAAATTACAGCACCCATGGGCAAGGGAACGGCAATCGGAACGGTGGGGCTATATTCAAACGGCGTAAAAATAAAGGAATATAAGATAATTTTGACACAGGATATAGAAAAAATTAATTTTAAAAAGTCACTGTCAATATTAACAAAGATGGGGTCGATTATGTAACTTTTGCACAAAATCCTACAAATAGGGTAGAAATAGATTGACACTTTTTTGGTTATATTGTATGATATAAAAAAGAGTAATTGAGGTTTAAAACTATGGGAATTAAATTTAACGGGAAATACTTAGAGGGCTTTGTAAAGCCACAAGAATTTGATAATGCCTATTCACAGATTGAGCTGTGCCACGAAATGCTTCACCGCAAAAACGGTGCTGGCAGTGATTTTTTGGGCTGGCTCAATCTTCCTTTTGATTACGACCAAAATGAATTTCAGCAAATCAAGCTTGCGGCGCAAAGGATACGTGCAAACAGTGATGTTTTGGTGGTTATCGGCATAGGCGGCTCCTATTTAGGGGCACGGGCGGCAATAGAATTTTTGGGTTCACCCTTTTACAACAACCTTGATGATAACAAATTGAAAATCTATTTTGCCGGTAACAATCTTAGCGGCGCTTATCTTGACAACATTTTGAAATTGTGTGAGGGCAAGCGGCTTTCGGTAAATGTTATCTCCAAATCCGGCACCACCACCGAGCCTGCCTTGGCGTTTCGTGTTTTTAAAGAGCTTTTGGAAAAAGAGTATGGTAAGGATGGGGCAAAGAGCCGAATTTACGTTACTACCGACAAGGCAAAAGGGACACTGAAAAACTTGGCAGACACCGAGGGTTATGAAAAATTTGTTATAAGCGATGACATTGGCGGCAGATTTTCTGTGCTCACAGCGGTGGGGCTTTTGCCTATTGCAGCAGCAGGCTATGACATAGACGCATTGATGGTAGGTGCGCAAAAGGCGTGCAGAGACTTTGAAAAGCCATCAAAGGACAACGATTGCTATTTATATGCTGCGGCGAGAAATATCCTGTATCGCAAGGGCAAAAAGATAGAGGTTATGGCGTGCTATGAGCCAAACTGGCAGATGATGAGCGAGTGGTTTAAGCAGCTTTACGGCGAGAGCGAGGGCAAGGACCAAAAGGGGCTGTTTCCGGCAAGCGTCATCTTTTCAACAGACTTGCACTCTATGGGGCAGTTCATACAGGACGGCTCAAGAGATATGTTTGAGACGGTAGTCTCCTTTGACACTGCGGGCAAGGATTTTTTTGTAAAGGAGGATAAGGACAATTTTGACGGGCTGAACTTTCTGTCAAACCAAAATATGTCACAAATTAACCGAAAGGCTATGCAGGGCACAATTTTGGCGCACTGCGGCGGGGGAGTTCCCAACATAGTGCTTACAGCAGATGGAATGGACGAGGACAACTTGGGGTATATGATATACTTCTTTGAAAAAGCGTGTGCAATATCCGGCTATATGCTGGGGGTAAACCCTTTCAATCAACCGGGGGTTGAGGATTACAAGGTGAATATGTTTGCGCTTTTGGGCAAGCAGGGCTATGAAAAGCAAAGAGACGAACTTTTAAAAAAATTAAGTGATTAACGCTATAAGCGTAAAATAAAGGAGGCAAACATTATGATTAAACTAATAGTTGGCAAAAAGGGCGCAGGAAAAACAAAGCAAATGATGGACATGATAAACGAAAACCTCAAAACGGTAAAGGGCAACATCGTCTGCATTGAAAAATCAACACAATTGGCATACAATATCAGCACAAGTGTAAGGCTGGTGGACGTTGACGAGTACAAGATTGACAGCTATGACACATTCTATGGCTTCTTTGCAGGTATTCTTGCAGGCAACTACGACATCGAGCAAATATATGTTGATGGTATACTTAAAATAAATGATATAGAGATGGACGGGCTTGGTGCATTGCTTGAGAAAATTGACATTATCTCCAAAGAGACTTTGGTGGTGTTCACAGTGTCAGCCGACAAGGATGAGCTTCCGGTAAACATTAAAAAATATCTTTAATTCCCTTTAAAGTGTACAGCAGACCGTAAATTTTGGGTCTGCTGTATATTTTATAGGTAAATTCTCAAAATAGATGCAAAATGTCCTTGACAAAAAAGATAAAGGTATATATAATATTTAAGTGACCTAAGAGGTGCTTTATGTTAGTAAATCTCAGCAAAATCTTCCAAAGGGAAGAAACTCAAAAACAGCTTGACTTGGAATTTGATTTTAAGGACGAAGATGTCTGTGCGGATGCTAAATTTACCCAGCCGGTAAAGGCAAGGGTGAATTTGGAAAAAAGCAGAGGACAAACATCGGTAAAGCTCACTGTATCGGCGAAAGCTGAATGTAGCTGTGCAAGGTGTTTAAAACTGTTTGAGCGTGAATTTGACTTCTCCCAGGAATTTTCGGTGACTCCGGACATCCTCACACAGTCGGAGCCTATAATACCTGTAAGCAGTGATAACATCCTTGACATAAAACAGCTTGTTTTGCAGGAACTCACTTTAGAAATCCCCACAGTTTTACTGTGTCGGGAGAATTGTCCGGGCTTATGTTCTGTCTGCGGCAAGCCTAAAGAGGAAAATTGCAACTGTCAATCCACTCAGATTGATCCAAGGTTATTAATTTTAAAACAATTGTTAAACGACAATGATAATTAGAGGAGGTGCTTAAAATGGCAGTACCAAAGAGTAAAGTTTCAAAAGCAAGAAGAGATAAAAGACGTTCTTCCGTATGGAAATTATCTGCACCATCATTTGTTAAATGTACCCAATGCGGCGAGTTAACACTTTCCCACAAGGTTTGCAAAAACTGTGGTTATTACAAGGGAAAATCAGTAATCAAAAAAGAAGCTTAATCGTAGGCAACTAATTTAACGAATTTAAAGGGTAGGAATTTTTCCTTCCCTTTTTTGTTTTGTAAGTTTTTATAGAATTTTATGGCATAATATGTTATACTATTATATTATACTAAACAATAGTATTGCAATATTTTTTCCTAACAGGACGGCGGTCTTGAAATGTACTGCTGTGCAGTGGCAAAAATATACAATTTGCAATTAAATACTTATATATAACTATAAGGAGATAACCATGGCTGTAAAAATCACCCATATAGCAGGAGGCTCTATAGCGAAAAACCATCATATAAAAGCAGGGGACAGCCTTTTGACTATCAATGGCGGCGAGATAAATGATATGCTGGACTTGCAGTTTTATTCAACAAACAAAGAGCTTGTTTTGGAGATGGAAGGCGAGGACGGCAAAAAAAGGACAATAAAGCTGACAAAAGAGGATGAATATGAGCCGCTTGGCTTTGATTTTGAAACCTATCTTATTGACAAACACCACTTTTGTAAAAATAAATGTGCTTTTTGTTTTATCGACCAGTTGCCCAAGGGTATGCGTGAGAGCCTTTATTTTAAGGACGATGATGAGCGGCTGTCCTTTCTGTTTGGAAACTATATAACCATGACCAACCTGTCCCAAAAGGAAATTGAGAGAATAAAAACCGTGAAAATCTCCCCCATAAATATCTCGGTTCACACCACAAACCCACAGTTACGTGTTAAAATGATGAAAAATCCGGCGGCGGCAAGGGTCAATGAATTGATGGGTGAGTTTGGGGCGGCAGGGATAAAGATGAATGTGCAGATTGTGCTGTGCCGTGGGATAAATGACGGCAAGGAGCTGGAAAACACCATAAAAGACCTGCAAAAGCTCTACCCGTCGGTGCAGAGCGCCTCTATAGTTCCAATCGGGCTTACTGGGCATCGTGAGGGGCTAGAAAAGCTGGAGGCATTTGACGAAAAGGGCTGCGGCGAGGTGATAGACCTTGTGGAAAGGGCAACACAGGGGTTTTACAGTGAGCATGGGGTGCGGCTAATCTATCTTTCTGATGAATTTTATCTAAAGGCAAAAAGAGAGATACCCTCGGCCCGATACTATGAGGATTTCCCCCAGATTGAAAACGGCGTGGGGATGGTGCGAACCTTTATAGACAATTTCCTTGAGGATTTGCAGTACCAAAAACCACTAAAACACACCGCCGCTGTGGACATCGCCACAGGGGAAGCCTTTTTCCCAATAATGAGCAATATGGCACAAAAAGCTTGTGACAAGCTGGGGGAGGGGCTAAAAATAAAGGTTCACTGTGTGAAAAATAACTTCTTCGGTGGCAATGTAAATGTGACGGCGCTTTTGACAGGGCAGGATTTAATGGAGGGCTTAAAGGGCAAGCTCACAAGTAAAAGACTGGTGCTGTGCAGTGACATTTTGCGCAGTGAGGGGGATATGCTATTGGACGATACCACCCCACAGGATATAGAAAAAGCCTTATCAACAAAAATAGAGTTTTACTCAAATGACGGCTGCGATTTGCTGCCGGGAATAGTTAAAGAGGTGCGATAAAATGGCAAAACCCATAATAGCAATCGTAGGCAGACCAAATGTAGGCAAGTCCACGCTTTTCAACAAGATTATAGGTCAAAGGATTAGCATAGTGGAGGACACTCCCGGCATAACAAGAGACAGAATTTACGCCGAGGGCTCTTGGCTGAACAAGGAATTTTTGCTGGTGGACACAGGGGGAATTGACCCTGTTAATGACAACAGCATTTTAAAGCATATAAAACAGCAGGCA